>JACPMP010000135.1 GCA_016185915.1 Candidatus Woesearchaeota archaeon | reverse complement strand
TTAAAGAAAATATTTTTTATTTTATTGTTTTATTATTGGAAGATATGAAGTTAATGATAAAAATGTTAATTTATGAGATAAAACTGGATTATTGACGGATAGGGTTTCTATGGGGCTGCCTTTATATAAAATATATAAAAGCAACTGATTAGTCCTTTCATCAACGAAATTCGCAGCAACCAAAACAATCAAAAAAATTATAAACAGTTATAAAAGTCATTTTTAAAGTGATTTGATGAAAATTCTGTTGATAGGCAATGGCGCAAGAGAGCATGTCATAGCAGAAACTCTGAAGAAAAACAAAGAAACAACACTTTTTTCTTACATTAAATCAAAAAACCCTGGAATAGTCTCATTGTCAAATGATTTTGAAGTTGGAAATTATAATGAGTTGGAAAAGATAAAAAATTTTGCCCAAAAAATAAAGCCGGATTTTGCTTTTGTTGGTCCTGAAGAGCCGCTAAATAAGGGAGTTGTTGATTTATTGAATAAATTGAAAATTGATGCAGTCGGTCCAACAAAAAATCTTGCAAGATTAGAAACAAGCAAATCTTTCACTCGAAATTTATTGGAAAAATATAGAATAGAGGGAAACCCAAAATTTAAGATTTTTAATAAAAATAATGTTAATGATGCAAAAAAATTTATTGATGATTTAGAGCAATGTGTTATTAAGCCAGACGGATTGACAGGAGGCAAAGGAGTGCAGGTACAAGGCGACCACTTCAAAACAAAAAAAGAGGCCTTAGATTATTGCAATGAAGTCTTGCAAGCCCATCCATCTGTTATTGTCGAAGAAAAATTAGAAGGAGAAGAATTTTCTTTGCAATGCCTAACTGATGGAAAAACAGTAATTGCTACACCGCCTGTTCAAGATCATAAGAGGGCATTTGTTGATGATAAAGGTCCGAACACAGGAGGGATGGGTTCGTATTCCTGCGAAGATCACTTGCTTCCATTTTTAACAAAAAAAAATATTGAAGAAGGGCTAAAAATCACCCAAAAAGTTGCAGATGCAATTTATAGAGAAACTGGGGAATTTTACAGAGGAGTTATGTACGCTGGACTTATTGCAACAAAAAATGGAGTTAAATTACTTGAATATAATGCCAGATTTGGCGATCCAGAAGCAATGAATGTTTTGCCATTGATGGAAACTGATTTTGTTGATGTGAGTAATGCAATAATCAGCCAGCAGCTGCATAAAATAAAAATTAAATTTCAAAACAAGGCAACTGTTTGCAAATATCTTGTGCCTGATGGCTATCCGGATAATCCCCTTAAGAATGAGAAAATTGAAATTGGGAAAATCCCGCAAAATGCAAAACTTTATTATGCATCTGTTGAGCAAAGGGAAGATGGTTTATATACAACAACCTCAAGAGCAATTGCATGCTTCGGTATTGCAGATAACTTAGAAAAAGCAGAAAGAATTGCAGAAGAAGCAACAAGCTCAATCAAAGGAAGATTATTTCATCGAGAGGATATTGGAACTAAAAAATTGGTCGAGAAAAGAGTCATGCATATGAAGGAGATTTTGAGATGAAGAATCATTAACTATAGACTCTGCCCCTTTTATCCACCTTTGAGACAAGAATAAGGTTTGATTCATACCTTACAATATAAGGAATACGATAATCTCCTACCCTTACACTAAAAACCTTCTCGCCTTTATAACCTTCTACCCCTTCAACTTCAGGAGGAAAAGGATCTTCTTGAAGTTTTAGTAATCTATTCCTAATTCGTTCCTTAGTCTGGTTATCTAACTTTTTAATAAGCTTATCAGGCTGCGGACCTAATTGAATAGAAGGTGTTGGTTAATCTGTGGCTGTTAAATATCGGCTGGGAACTATCGGCTATTCTTTAACTCCATTGTCTTTACAGAAATCTCTTATTGACCTCTTTGATTTGTAAAATGTTTTTATTGTATTGAGTTTTTAATCTGTTTTATTTCTTATTCTATCTTCTTCAAGCATTTAAATAGCCAAGAATGAGTTATGCTATACTGTTCATAAGTGTCCAAAGTGTCTATTCACTTAACACCGTAATAAAAAACCACAATCTATTTAAAATTTCAAAAAATCTACAATATAAAATGAGACAATATCTTGATGCTTTGAAGTATATTCTGGAAAATGGCATAGATAGGCAAAATAGAACAGGAATAACAACAAGGGCGGTGTTTGGAATGCAGCTCCGCTTTAACATGGAAGATGGCTTTCCAGTTGTTACAACAAAAAAACTCCCATGGAAAAGTGTACTAAGCGAACTATTATGGTTCATTGAGGGCTCTGACGATGAAAGAAGGCTTGCGGAAATTCTTCATGGCACTAGAGATAAAGAAAAAACAACAATATGGGCTGCAAATGCAGAAGCCGACTATTGGATGCCAAAAGCTAAATTTCCTGGCGATTTAGGCAGAATCTATGGTGTGCAGTGGCGCAAATGGAAAGCCCCTGATGGAAAAGAAATAGACCAACTTGCAGAAGCAATAAAATTAATCAAAACAAATCCAACCAGCAGACGAATCATAGTAACTGCATGGAATCCTGGCGAACTGGAGCAGATGGCATTGCCCCCATGCCATGCATTTTTCCAATTTTTTGTAGCAAATGGCAAATTATCATTACAAATGTATCAACGCTCATGCGATATGTTCTTAGGCGTGCCATTTAACATTGCTTCCTACTCTTTATTGCTTCACATGGCAGCACAAGTTACTAATTTAAAACCGTGGGAATTTATACATACCCTTGCAGATGCCCATATCTACCATAATCATTTTGAGCAGGTGAAAGAGCAATTATCAAGAAAACCGTTTCCATTGCCAAAGCTTTGGCTGAATCCAGAAATTAAAAGCATTGATGATTTTACGATGAATGAAATTAAGCTGGAAAATTATGAGCACCACCCCATAATAAAAGCAGAAATGGCTGTTTGATTTTGTTTCCAATGTCATACAAACAAGTTATTTTAGTGAGAGAGGACTTAAAGTTACCAAAAGGGAAGCTTGCAGCGCAATGTAGCCATGCATCTGTTGACACGATTCTTAAATCAGATAAAAAAATAGTTGAGCTGTGGAAGAAAGAAGGGGCAAAAAAGGTTATTTTGAAAGTAAAAGATGAAAAAGAGTTATTTGAATATAAAGAAATGGCTGAAGACCTTGGATTGAAAACTGCATTGATAACAGATGCTGGAAGAACTGTCTTAGAGCCGGGAACAATAACTTGTTTAGGTATTGGTCCTGATTTGGAAGATAAGATTGATAAGGTGAGCGGCAAGTTGAAGATGATGTAAATTGTAATATTTTAGTATCTTGAAGATTATTGACTATATAATTTTTCAATCCGCGACTTCGTCGCAGACTCTTGTGCTCGACAAAAATCTTCTACCATTGATTTTTGCCTCGCCAATTTATTCAATAATTAATGAATAAATAGGCTCGGCTTTTTTTAGTGGCAGGCAAAAAAAGCCGAGCACAATATACTAAACAATTGATGTAAATCATAATCATTTAATAACCTGACCTATTATTTATGATGTATTTCAATCCGTGAAGTATATTTCTCTTGTTTAGTTTGAGAGTTTGTATGACTGATATTAGCATTGCCATTGCATTTGCCCCTCGTTGTGAGCTTGAACCG
>JACPMP010000134.1 GCA_016185915.1 Candidatus Woesearchaeota archaeon | reverse complement strand
CTAATTCAAAAGAAGAAGTTGAATAACCAAATCTTGTACTATCAACAAAACCGTCACCTTTAAAAGCAGACCTCAGAAATTCTAATTGTAAACCTTTGTCAGCACATCTTAAAACATTGTCGATATACTTATTTCTGGCGCCATTCACACTTCCCTTGAAGTTGGAAAACATATAACCATAAAATGGTATAGAACAAACCCTTACAGTCGCTAAATCCTTTTTTGCTTTTAATCTTCTATGTGCAAGTTGAAAGTTTGTATTAATCGTTGTATCGAAAGTTCTTCTAAATAATAAAGATGCATCCTCAACTATTAAATGATCTGTATTTGAGATTCCAACTTCAGCATATCTGTTTTTTTGGCTATAATAAGCATGACCTTCTGTTGTTATATAGCCAAGAAGCCTAGCAAAATCGTTATTAAGGTAACTTGGGAAGCTAATATTTTTATTGTTGAAATGATTAATTTCTCCATCAGTAAGCATTATCTGCTCATTTTTAGTGGGTAATTTTCTTGGTGCAGGCGCCAATAAACCAGCCTTTACATTTTCTGCCGCGATTTCTTGAATTTTATTATTTGAAAAAACAAATACCGGATGCTCTGGGGTTACTGTTATTGACCTGCCATTTGAATAAGTTATTTTGATAAAATATTCTGGAGCTTTATGTCTGCTGACCATACTAGCTTTAATAGGAAATATTTTACTAAAATCAGTAGTTAAAAGTTCAACGTCATTTATAGGCAATATCTCACAATCTTCTCCTAGAACAATATTAGCTCTATTATTCTCAATTAATTCATCAACAAATAGACCAATCTTATAAACACTTCCATTTGAAAGCATTATCTCTGTATCAGGGTAATAGCTTTGATTCTCAAGCGCCTCATGCATTGCTGCCCTGTCTTCAGAGCTCATTTTGTCAAGCTCGTCAACACAAACAAGACCATCACTGCTTAGCACCATAGCACCAGCTTCCAAAGCCCAACCACCCAGAAATTCATCTCTTACAACAGCGGCTGTTATCCCTGCCGCACTCACACCTTTGCCACTTACATACCTTCCTTTTGGAGCAATTTGAGTTATTCTTTTTAGTAAGGCACTTTTCCCAGATCCAGGATCACCAACCAGCAGAACATGCATATCTCCTCTGCTTACTATCTTATCCATCCTGACTTTTCTTACACCACCCATTAGTTGAAGCAGCAAGGCCTCTTTTATTTTCTCGTAACCATAAATAGAAGGAGCGATTGAATTTACCAATTTTTCATATCCCTTAGGGTCATTTGCTATTTCTAAAATTTCTTTCTCCTCTTCCTCACTTATTGCAACTTCATAAAAAGTGTCTTCTGTGGGCTTTATGTAATTGGCATCAATCATCAAATCAAACTTTGTGGATTTTGCTCCGCTTCTTGATATTATTGGAACTTCTTTTACAATGCCAAGAACTTCAACTTTGTTTCCTGGCGATGTTCTTTTCTCGCTTAAAGGGCTTACTAAATCATCTGTTAGAAGTACGCTAATGCGCTTAGGCTGCTCACCACCTTCAAGATTTTCAGAAGCTTCTTCAAGTACGATTCCCTGTGCGTCAACTAGCTCTTTATCCAACATCACAAATTTTCCTTTTCTTCCGCAACCACACCTTGTTGGCTCTTTGAAAGTGCCTTCTACTTGTAAAATGTTCATTATGTTCCCACAAATAGGGCACTCAAATCTTGCTGATGTAACTTTTGGTCTTACATCAGACTTCTGCCTTATAATTCCATCAACAAACAAAAGCTTGTCAATATGCTTACTTCTTATATCCCTTATCATCACCTGTTGGCTTTGAGGAAGGTTATGAAATCTAATCCTAAAATTTGTTAAACCGTCAACATCAAACTGCTCAACAGCCTTTTCAATAGCCTTAATTGTCTCTTCTGGGGCATCTAGAAGTTCTGTAGCCAAATCAGGATCATACTTAGAAAGCTCTGAAAAATCAATAAGCAGGAACTTATTACCTTTTCTTACATTTTCTAACAAGAAATTATAGTAATTGCTATCAATAAAGTCCTGAAACCTCTTTATTTGCTCAATAACATTCAGTTCCATGTACTACCTCTTGTTTTGCTACCTTAAATAATTTGTGTGCAGATGTCCAGTGGCCAAACTGCTAAATTTTTAAAATTACTAAAGCAAAAA
Source organism: Candidatus Woesearchaeota archaeon (assembly GCA_016185915.1). Lineage (GTDB taxonomy): Archaea > Nanobdellota > Nanobdellia > Woesearchaeales > GW2011-AR4. Next base: position 6,738 of record JACPMP010000134.1, on the reverse strand, counting down.
GACAAAAACTAAATTAAGCCCTAACCTTCTTCAAGTTTTCAATCAACTTGTCAAGCGCTGTATGCACCTCTTTTTCGCTTTTTGTTCCTGTACAAACAACCTTACCGTTGCTGAAAAGCAAAAATGTTGCTTTTGCAGCAGCAAGCTTATAGACTAAACCTGGGAATTGCTCAGGTTCGTACTCTGTATTCTCTAACTTCATAGCCAGGGTATTAAGGTTTAAGTCCATACCAACACTTCCAGAAGCTACAATGTTCTGTATTTTTATTTCCGGTTTTATAGTTATCTTAACATTAATCTTCTCCAAGCTTTTTATAATTTTTTTAATACTTTCTTCAACTTTATCCATTGAGCGAGCCCCAGTACATACAACTTTACCAGAGCTAAATATCAAAGCAGATGTTTTTGGCTCTTTTATACGTATAACAAGCCCAGGAAACTGCTCTGGATTGTATTCTGTGTTGCTTAATGTCGCTGCCATCTTCTCAAGCGGTATATCGTGCTTTAAAGATGTAGAAACAACTATATTGACTACTTTTATATCTCTCTTAGTTTCTTTCTTTGCCATGTTAAATTACACCCCCAAATTTTGCTTATTTCAACTGATAAAGTCATAAAATTATTGGATTTATTATCTAAGGACTTTATCAACCTTATCTTATATATTTTCTTTATAAATATTTATAAATCCCCTTTGTTTATAAATACTTTTGTTTTTAAACAGAATGATTAAGATATAGACTTCCTAAAAAATATACCCCCTTGATTTCCTATGGAACAACAATACTTTTATATAAAAACTTGTAAACTCAAGATAGATGTTTAGAGACATTATACTTCCAAGGAATAATGAGGAAAAATTTATTGAAATAGCATCAAAACTAGGATATAAAAAACTATATTTTTTATATGATTTTGATAATTTCAATCAAGAAAATACGCAAAAAAATTTAACCTCATTTGAAAATCCTAAGAACATAAATATAGAGATTGGATTTATAGTCAATCAAAAAAATATAAACCAGTCCTTTAAGCAATCAAAATTGCTTGTTGTTAAAAGTTCTGATAAAGATAGGTTTTTTATTGAGAGCAAAAAAATAAGAATGATTTATGGCTTTGAGGAAGAACATAAAAATGATTATTTGCATCAAAGGGCATCTGGGTTAAATCACGTCATTTGCGAACTAGCAAAAAAAAATAATGTTGCAGTTGGATTTTCTTATAGTTCATTGTTTAACAAAGGTGATCAAACTACCCCCTTATTACTTGGAAGAATGATGCAAAACATAAGTTTATGTCAAAAATACAAGGTAAAAACAATAATCGGCTCTTTTTCTGAAAATCCGTTTGGGATGAGGTCGCCACACGATGTAATAAGTTTATTTAATATGCTAGGAATGGATAGAAAAAAAGTAAAGGAGTCTGTAACACTGGATGTATAACGAAGGACAAAAAATACTGAGTAAAAAAGGACAAATAACTATATTCATAATAATTGGAATAATCTTAATTATCATAGTCAGCTTTATGCTTTATGTTAAGGAGATAAGTGAAACAAAATCAAAGACTAATTTTGATGATACAAACAGAATATCACATGACAGATTAATAATCACCAATTATATTCAAAATTGTATTGAACAAGTAGCAACTCCTCTAGTTTTTGAAATAGGGAAAAAAGGTGGTACATCTAATCCTAACTCAGCAGTTTATTGGAACGGAACAGAACTAAACATATTAGCAATTTATAAAAACGGATATATAAATAAGTTATTACTAAGGCAGAGTATCGAAGCTGAAATATCCGACAAAATAAATAAAACCTTAAAATCATGTATAAATCTAAGCATTTTTGAAAAGCAGGGCTTTAGCTTCTCAGAGAAAGAAACTATCGTTAACGCTACAATTAATGTAGATGGCCTATTTATTAAATTGAGCTACCCTTTAAATTTTAAAAAAACCCAATATTCTCTAGAATTTAATGACTTTATCTCAAGAGTTAATCTACCTTTAGGAGAACTTTATTTAGTAGCAATCGATATAGTTAATGAAGAGATTAAATCAGGGCATTTTGATAAAGAAGATTTTATGTTGAAGCATAAATACATAAGAATAGAAAAACATCGCCCCTACCCGGACATAATCTACATTATTAAAAAATTTGACATTAAATCTGGTAAAGATTTAGTTTTTCAATTTGCAATCAAAGGAGAAGAAACCGTTGGAAGGAAAATAATAAAGTACGAAAGTGATTATGGCTGCTGTATAAACAAAATAGACGGAATGTGTTTCAAAAATGTAGAGCCATCTAAATGTGCCAATAACATCTACAAAAAGGATACTAATTGTGAATGTGAAAAAAATATAAAGCAAGATATTGAAGGATGTTGTATTAGTGGAGATGATTGTCAATTTATAACTGAACAGGAATGCTCTTCAACTAGCGGGGAATTCTACAAAAATGATTTCAGGTGCTCGCAATCATATTGCCATAATCTGAATTGCAAATCAACTTACAATTATACTGCCGATGACTTTTCTGGTCCACTAAAAAAACATGGTGAATCGTGGTGCAGTTATGAAAGTTTAGTAGGGAAAGGATTAGATTATGTTGGCACAAGGCATTTTTTACATTCTTGCATAAATGGTGTTGAGTATGCTGAAGAGTGCAGAGATTACAGAGAAGAGATGTGTACTGAGGGAATGATTAGTGTTAATGATAAAATATACTCTAAAGGCATCTGCAGAATTAACAGATGGTATGATTGTGGAATGCAAAAAACTGAAAGTGCATGTAAAGACACTAAAGTTAGAGATTGTTATTGGTCAGGTTTCCTGTACTCACAATTAAAGTGTCATCCAGAAGTTCCGCCTGGATTTAAGTTTTGGGAAGAGAATGGGAAGCAAATTTGCAATATTGCAAGCTTATATAAAGACTCCGATGGAAAGAAATATCCAAAAAGCTGGGGTCATTCTGCTTTGCTATATTGCCAAAGAACCGGTGACTGCGGGAATTATAGAAATTATGCAGACGAAATAACAGAGTTTGGTTTCTATAACAAAGATGGAGCTCCACAAAGATGGGTTTATTGGAATAACAGCTATACAAAAAGAGGAAATGATTTTGTTGTAGGATTAGGACTTTATGCTACTAATTTAAGCAGTTCTGCTTCAATGCCAAGGGGCTTTGACAGAGGTGATGCTAGATGCAATCTTTGGGGAGCCCCATTAACAGGAAAGTGTGAGTTGTGTATGAATACTAAGCTACACCCATGTACTGAGTATAGGTGTAAAAGTCTAGGAAAAAATTGCATTTTTATAAAGGCAAATAATAGTTGTATTCCTACTGAAAATTTGGATATAACTCCACCAAAAATATCTATTGGAGAACTGCAAAGAGGATATAAGCTTGAAACAAGGTCAAGCACAAATTACAGAAATGGAATTGAAAACATCATAACTCCAGATGTGATGGTTCATCAGGCATTTAGCTTTAGCTTCTCAACATCAAAGCCAACAAGGTGCAAGATTAGCTTGTATTCTCCAAACGTCAATGAAAATCCAAACATACTCATACAAAATCCTCTTCCAGATATTTTATTGAATGAGCTTGATTACGAAACAAAATATAATGCAACATTAAGATTTCCATCTTCAAGCTTTACAAAATTTAGTGCATATCCATTATTTATAAGGTGTATTGACCGCTTTGGAAATAAAAATGATGGGGAGTTTGTTATAAAAGTAAAAACAATAGAAGATTTAGACAATATCTATACTCCTAAAATACTAAAAGTCGAAAAAGAGCAAAGCAACATAGTTAAGGATTCAGAAAATAAATTTAATATCTATGTTAATGAGCCATTTAATTTATGCAGACACTCTTTTTCTGATGTAGAATTCTATAGTATGAATCCCATAAACTGTAAAACTGAAGAAGAAGATATTATTTATGATGTTAATCACCCTCTTGGCTCTTATGTTTGTAATGCTAGCATCTTTATTCCAAATGATGCTTCTCAAGTTTATTTTTCATGCGAAGACAAAAATGGAAATAAAAGCAATAGTTATTTTTATAATTTAAATTGAGTGATGAAGGTAACACACTTCTGAATTAAGCGCGCTTCTAAATTTTAATTTATCCCACAACACATATATATTTTTGCTTGTCAGAAGGACTTTCTTGACACTCTGGAGTATCTGTTGGGCATTTACAAGAAATAATTAGAGCGCCATTTTGGATTCTAGAACAGATTATTGAGCCGTCAGAATTTCTCTCTAAACATAATCCCAATAGATTTTTGTCTATTTGTTGGCTTGTTGGTTCCAAGGTCTTTAGTGGTTTCCTCTCAGCTTCACTTATAACTTGTGGAGCATTTCTGCTTAATTCATCTGTTCTTGTGTTATCTTGTCCAGAGTCACTGCTGCAACTTGCAATTAAAATAACTAAAATAATAAGTACAATAAAAATAAATGATTTGCTGCTTTTCATTATTATGTAATCTTAGAGTTATTCTATTTAAATCTTTTCAAAATTTGTAATTTTGATTTCATCATAAACTTCATAAATTTTTATCAATGCCAAAATATTATGCGAAGTATAATCAATGCGGAGATTGTTTGATGTCAACGATTCCCTCACAGCTCCAATTACCTCTTCTGCATCTTCAATGTAATAAGAATTATTGTAATCAAATTGCAGTTGTAATATGAATCTGGAAGCTAAATTCAAGGATTTTCCATATTTTTTAGCCCTATTGGTATCACCCACAGATTTTGCCAATTCATAAGCGTCTGCTATGCCTTCAATATAAACTCCTGAGCTGAAGGTTGGGACACTTTCATTTTGATTAAATCCACCTGAAAAATCAGGATAAATGGCATTTTTTTCATCATACTGCTTATCCACTATCCAATCTGCCATATCAAAGACAAAATTTGCATATTCCTCTTTGTTGAGTATTTTGAATGCTTCATAAAATGCCGAAATCTGCCATCTAATAAATCCAAAGTGTTTTGTTTTGGCAAAATAGTCACTATAAAACGGAAATGCTCTCTCAACAGCTTTTAAATACTTTACATTGCCAGTTTTATTGTATAATTCAACTAAAGCCAATAAAGCTTCCCCTGGATAAAAATCGTTATCATCAGAATAATTTGATTTGTAATAAGACTTGAAGCTTCCATCCTCTCTTTGCATAAATAATAAAAAATTACTGAACATATTTATTTCTTCGTCATATTTCTTATAATTAGGCAATTCAAGGATTGCAATCAATGTAGTTGCAACAGAGCCCAGATTAGATATATTGTTAAATTCCAAATATCCTAAACTGCCTTCTCGCTTCATATAAGTTAAAATGTAATTGATGTTTCTCTCAGCGCTGAGCAAATACGTTTTATTGCCTGTCAAATTGAAAGCTTGAATCATTGACCAAGCAGTTATTACCTGCCTTATCAGGTTATTTTCTTTACTGTAATATTCAGTAACAGGATTAAAAAAATATTCATAGTTGCCATCATCCTTTTGCACTCTAAGCTGCCAATCAGAAGCTAACATTATTGACTTGTAAATTCTGTCCTTATCTACAGTTTCTTGTTTAATCAAAGGCACTGCTCTGTAAATATCTGCAACATAGTTTTGCGCACCGAGAAAACTTATTGAGTCGTACTTGAATAATTTTATTTTGTCATCTTGCCAACAGTTTTTCTGTAGATTACTGTTTTCACATAAATTTTGCAGTAGTTTTGTTGTGCCCCATTCTTGGTGTATTGGGATTGCGGGAACAAAAATTGCACTATCCTCATTCTTTTCAATCCGAACCCCATCTAAACCAAGGTTAATAGTTTTTGATAAATAAACTTCATCTCTATTAGTTAATTCCGTTTCATTTTTTACAATGGTTAAAATTATACTAATCTTTGTTCTATTGTTGGTTATTGGCATATTTTTCAATTTTTCATCTCGCAATCCTTTTATTGTGGCGTCAATAACAGAATCTGCAATATTGCCTTCTTTTGCTGACCAACTCCCTAATATCTCCCCATCAAAATAAAACGAGATTAAAACAATATTATCAAATAAAAATTGTGTTGGGGCATTGCCAATGCTGTAATTTGTGCCTTTTTTTAGGTATTGTTCAACTGTTTTTTTGGAAAGATTGACTAGGTATTCTTTGTCGTTAGCAGTTAATTCCAATTTCTTGGATTCTATGCTTTTTTGATTCAAAATAATAAAAACAAGAATTGTTAGAATAATTAAAATTGACATAATAGCCAATATTGTAACTATACTCCCCTTTTTATTCATAAATGAATTTTTCTTCATATGGTTCAACCAAATTATTTATTTCACTTTGGCATACAGCAATACATCAAAGATAAAAATCTTTGCCATATTACGCCGCACTTCAAAAAACGTAATTATTTACTATCCTGAAGGTATTTTTCAATCCGTTCGCTAACGCTCACAATGTTTACACTCGGCAAAAATTCTTCTGCCATTGAATTTTTGCCTCGAATTTATTCATCGAATCAATGAATAAATTGGCGAGGCTTTTTTTAATGGCAGGCAAAAAAAGCCGAGCACAAACTATTGTGTCGAAGGCACGGCTTAAAAATTTACTTCAGAAAACTAAAGTATTACCAAAAAACGAAACATTTTAATAATCAAGTTTTCGATATAACATTAAATCTTTTAAACATCAAAATTCCACTTATGTTTCATAAGTGGTTTAT
>JACPMP010000122.1 GCA_016185915.1 Candidatus Woesearchaeota archaeon | reverse complement strand
TTTCAAACTCATTTGGTGAAAGAATTTTTGTTGTCATTCCATTGACTATAAACTGGGCAGTTTCAGCATTTACAAAACTTAAAGTTGTCTCATAATCTATATTTTCAAAGCTGTATGTCTTTGTTTGACCTTCATACAGGCCGTCTATACCTATTTTATCTTCTGCCATTCTATCTAAAACTAAAAATTGTAAAGAAGCTATGATATCAGAGAGTGCTATTATCTCCTCAGCTGGAGCTGTATCTCCAACCACTAAAATCCCATCAAACTTTCCATCCTTGAGAAAAGGTAAGGGGTACTCACTTAAATCATATGCTTTAACAGAATTTAGCGATAAAATTATCAATAAAACAAAAATAAATAACTTATAATTCATATTCAAATTAAAACCACCCTTTTTAATGTCTTATCTTTAAGTGATATTTAAACTTTCTTATACTTCTTTTCCCTCTAAAAATCCAAAAGCTTTATAAATAATCTAACATTCCCAAGACAGCTAAAATCCAAAATTTATTGAGGAGGTTTAATTAACAAAATGGCTAAGGGAAAACCGCACATTAACATTGTTTTTATCGGTCATGTTGACCATGGAAAATCAACAACAGTAGGCAGATTGCTTTATGACACAGGGACTATTGACGAGCAAACTATGAGAAAGTTAAAGGACCAAGCAAAAGAGCTTGGAAAAGTTGGCTTTGAGTTTGCTTTTGTAATGGATAATCTGAAAGAGGAAAGAGAGAGCGGGCTTACGATTGACTTAAGCGACAAGAGATTTGAAACTCAAAAATATTACTTCACAATAATTGATGCGCCAGGCCATAAGGATTTCATTAAAAACATGATTACAGGCGCTGCGCAAGCAGATGCTGCTGTTCTAGTTGTTTCTGCCAATCCGGGAGATGGGGTGCAAGCCCAAACAAAAGAGCACATTTTCTTGGCAAGAACCCTTGGAGTCAATCAGTTGATTATTTACATCAACAAGATGGATATGGCAAAATATGAGGAGAAGAGATTTAATGAAGTTAAAGAAGAAGTTTCAAAACAGCTGAAACTAGTTGGATACAAGCTCGAGGAAATACATTTTGTTGCAGGCGCTTCTTTTCCTGGGGAAAATGTAGCCAAAAAAACAGCGAATATGCCGTGGTACAAAGGCGGAACACTATTGGAAACATTGGATATACTGAAAGAGCCGCAAAAACCAACTCAATTGCCATTAAGACTTCCTATCCAAGATGTCTATAACATTACAGGCATAGGAGTAGTGCCAGTTGGCAAAGTTGTAACTGGTGTGATGAAGGTTAATGACAAAGTTATAGTTGTGCCAGCAAGAGAAGGAAAGGGCATAACTGGTGAAGTAAAATCCATAGAGATGCACCATGAGCAGCTTCAGGAAGCAGAGCCAGGCGACAATATTGGATTTAACCTTAGGGGCATAGAAAAGAAGGACATAGCAAGAGGAGATGTTTTAGGCCATGTAAATAATCCTCCAACTGTTGCAACAGAATTTACTGGGCAGATTATTGTTTTGAACCATCCGACTGTCATAACTGTCGGCTACACTCCGGTATTCCATGTTCACACAGCGCAGGTTGCATGCCAAATTATAGAGATAGTGAAGAAGCTTGACCCGGCAACAGGCGCGACAAAAGAAGAAAAGCCAGACTTCATAAAGAATGGCGATGCAGCTGTTGTCAAGATTAAGCCACTACAGCCGTTGTGCATTGAAAAGCAAAATGAGGTTCCACAAATGGCAAGGTTTGCTGTTCGTGATTCGGGTGTTACAGTAGCTGCTGGCATGTGCATTGACTTGGTGAAGAAGTAGATTTGTTTTTATTATTTTAAAATATTCAATCCATCGCTTCGCGACAAAATTTACACTCGGCAAAAATTCCGTTACCATTAAATTTTTGCCTCGCAATGTATACAATAATCAAAAATAAAAAACAAAGTTTATCCAAAACCTCATTGAGGAATCATGGTAAACTAACAATTATCATGAAGCACTAAGTTGCTGTCAAAAAATATCAACTCCAATAAAAAATAAAATGCAAAAAGCAAGAATAAAATTAGCAAGCATTGACATAAATAAAATCAATGAAGTGTGCAACTACATTAAAGATATAGCTGACAAAACCGGAGTTGATATGAGGGGCCCAATCCCATTGCCAACGAAAAGATTAAAGGTTACAACAAGGAAAAGTCCTGATGGTGAAGGAACAGCAACATGGGAAAGATACGAGATGAGGGTTCACAAGAGATTGATTGATTTAGGCCTTGATGAGCGCGCTTTAAGATTGGTTATGAGAGTTCCTATTCCTGAAGGACTGAATATAGAAATCGAGATGATAGAATAATTTTTTAATACAACATTAAAAATTAAATTTACGATAGAGCATGCCACAGTCTATGACTGGTGGTTTTTGACAGCTCAAAAATTTTCAACAAACATTTATATACCAAAAATAAAATCTAAATTCTAATGCCGGGATAGCATAACCTGGTAAATGGCAAATGTAATGAATTTGCTTTCAGGATATTGCGCAGGCCTGGAACCTTAATAGACAAGAAAGCCTGTTTCCGAAAGGATATCTGGGTTCAAAATCCTGATGTCGTTTGAATATCAGACACGAGCATCGTTGCCTGACTTAACACTTATGCCATCAAGATGACTATCCCAGTCCCGGCGTATGCTCCTGTAGTGTAGTCCGGTAACCTTTTGGGCAAGCCAAAAGCTTAACCAAAATTCAGGGGACAAGCCCCAGGTTGGACAAACAATCATACTGCCCTCTCGCGGCAGTGACCCGAGTTCAAATCTCGGCGGGAGCATTTTTTCTAAACCTTTTTAAAGCCATTTTCATTCCTACTTTGTAATGGCAAAGACTTATTCAGAGCTAGAGGCATGGGCTATATTTATCGGAGCACTAATTATTGGTGTCGTGCTAACAAGTTTATTTTGGGCATTTATAACAATTCCAGAAGATGTTAAAAAGATAGAAAAAGAAATTAAAAATGCATCACAAACAATCAATATAGAAAAGCCAAATGATTTCATTATATTCTGCCAGAAGGTAGATGGCGTGCCAAACTGGGACAATACCGGCTTAAGGCAGTGCATTGTCGGGGATTCTTCAGAGAAAAATTTAATAGTAATGAATTTATTATGCAAGAAATTCAACTTAAGCCTGAGCTATGGCTCCTTTGGTGTTAAATGTGAAGGGAAAGTCTGAAGAAACAGTTTTTTGTGAGATTTGCAATATAGGGATGCACGAAAAGCACTGCAAACTTATATGTCCAAACTGTGGTTTTAAATGGGATTGCAGCGATCATTAAAAATTTAATTTTGTAAAAAATGACGTACCCAACACTTGAAGAACTTGCTGAATCAAATCAATCTATTGATGTAAGCGAATTTGGATTAAAAACTGAAGGACTAGTTGAATTGATTAGAGATAAACCACTGTTTGATTTTAGGTATGAAATCCCGCCTGGTTTTGTCATAGGAAAAAGTGTGGAATTAGATATAGAAAAATTAAGGCGAAGCTATTTTGGACTTATACCAAATCCAAATGATTTTTGCGTTATAATGCCGAGAAGTTCTGATGAAGATGAAGAGCCTGGAAAACTTCCTACAGAATTTGTCCTCTACGACTCTGCAAATCCAGAAAGAAGTTTTTCAGAATTTGTTGAAGCGGTCCAAAGAGTCAAAGAAAATCCAAGTAAAGCTGTGGTTGTAAACTTAATGATTGGCGAAGTTGTTTACTTGAAAAGAGAGCCTCTTGTTCTATTGAATTTTCCGCTTTTTGATGAAAGTTTGGATTATAAAGTTCTGGCGCAGCAAATTAAGGATAAAATTCCAAAAGGTTGGAACGATGAAATAAAAATTGGGTTTTATATTGGAAATGAACTTATTTCTACAACATTTTTTACAAAACCATCAAAGCACTATCAAAGATGGAGTGGATTAGAAGCTGAGCTTTCCACTGGTGTTCCCACAACACCAGTGGCGTAAATATTATTAATCAAGAATTCTAAAAACAAAATTGAAGCTGACCAAAAGCAATTATGGTACGCTTTAACCTAGCGTTAAAAGTAACCTGCTGA
>JACPMP010000149.1 GCA_016185915.1 Candidatus Woesearchaeota archaeon | reverse complement strand
TCCCCTTGCCTTTATTATAACATCGTCAGCATTCTTTGTTGTGAACTGCATCACCACCCCAGTTACATAGTTCATAAACGGCTTTCCGCCTATAAAAACGTTGTTGTCATTCATTTTGCCATCCTCATCATTAAATTGTGTTATAGTTGACAATGAACATCACTCAAACCCATCAAAAATTGATATTTGAGCATTATTATATTTAAAGGTTTTGAAATTTTTTAGTCACAGGAGTAATTCGACAAACCGTTCTTTAAAATTAATATCTTTTACTATTTTTAATTCAAACCCTCACAACCCTCGCTTGCACCACTTTCTTGCCCTGCACATCCTCCATTATTATTTTATAATTTTGGTAGTTAATCTCTTCGCCTAACTTGGGATATCTTCCTAGCGTTGCCGCTATAAATCCATCCAAATCAATATAGTCTGATGCCTTTACCGTCATTCCAGTTTTAGCATTTATATCCTCTATTTCTGTTGAGCCCTTTGCAACCCACTCACTTTTGCTAAGCTGCATTATGCTCGGGTTTATCCTGTCGCTTTCGTCTATAATTTCTCCCACCATTTCCTCTAAAATATTTTCTATTGTAACCAAACCAACAACCTGTGCTTTTTCGCTGATTACAATTGCCATATGCTGCTTTCTATTTTGAAATAAGCGAAGCATTGCATCCATTTTTTTGCTCTCAAATACAAAAAACGGCTTTCTCATAACTTGCTTTACATTGATGTCAAGCTTATTGTCTTTTACAAACCTGAGCATGTCCTTCAAATATAGAATTCCTACAATATTGTCTTTATTTTTCTCATAGACAGGAAATCTTGAGTACATTTTAACATTTGGAAGCTGCAGCACATCTTTTATTTGCATGTCTGAACTTACCGATACCATGCTTTTTTTTCTGGTCATTACATCTGCTACTGTTGTGTTGTCAAAGTCGAAAATGCGCTGTATCATCTTTTTTTCTATTTCCTTTATCGAGCCCTCTTCTTCGCTTGCCTTCACTATGCTTTTCAGCTCTTCTTCAGTTACTATGGGTATCTTCTTCGCCCCAACTAATTTGTTTATGCCCTTTAAGAAATATTCAAGGGTTTTAGTAAGTGGATAAATGGCAATGCTTAGATTCCATATCACAGGGGCTATTATTGGCGCTAAAATTTCATTGTTATTTGTTCCTATAGATTTTGGTATTACGTCCCCAAAAATCAAAATTAGGAATGTGGCAATGCCAGTTGCAATTCCTATTGCATTATGCTGAAATATCTGCAGGGCAATTGAAGTTGCGATTGCAGCTGCCGCAGTATTTACTAAATTGTTCCCTATCAGAATTGTGGACAAAAGAATCTCGGGGTTGTCTTTCAGTTTTTTGACATAAGCAGAGCCAAAGCGTTTTTTCTCAAACCAGTGCCTGACCTTAAATTTGCTCAATGATAATAAAGCTGTTTCAGACATAGCAAAGAAAGCTGACAATACTATCATAATTGCCAGTAAGACAGTTTCTGCATGAAGCGTCATTTTACATCCTCTCCAGCACATCAATCCCAAGCAAGCTTAATCCATTCTTTATCACTTGCCTTATCGCGCTTATCAGCAATATTCTCGCATCTCTTGTGTTTTTGTCTGCCTTTAGGATTTGATGCATGTGGTAGTATTCATTGAACTTCTGCGCCAATGAATAAAGATAAACTGCAGCTAGATGCGGTCTTAATTCATTTGTTGCTTTTGTTATTGTTTCTGGGAAGTTAGATAAAAGTTTAATCAATTCAGCTTCTTCTTTTTGTTCTAATAAAGAAAAATCAATTTTAAAATTAATTTTTATTTTATGTTTTTTCAAAATACTGCTTATTCTTGCATAAGCGTATTGTATGTAGGGGGCTGTTTCGCCTTCAAATGACAAGGCATGCTCCCAATCAAAGACAACATTCTTTTCAGGGCTGACTTTTAAAATTCCAAATTTTATTGCGCCGTATGCAATGACCTTTGCTGATTTTAAGTCAATTTTGTTGTACCTCTTTTTTAATTCCTCACCTGCTTTATTGACTGCCTCTTTCATGAAATCTTCCAATAATACAAGATTTCCCTTTCGAGTTGACATCTTGCCGTCTTGCAGCAAAACAAAAGAATAATGCACTACTTTTGGAGGCCTTAACTCAAGCTCTTTAAGCACGGCTGCAATCTGCTCCTGGTATAATTTTTGATCTTCTCCTAGAATAACTATATTATCTCCTCTCTTAATTTTGTTAAGGTTATAAGCGATATCTCTCAGTGGGTAAAGCGATGTTCCATCTCCTCTTGTCATGACCAAAACAGGCACTTTCATTCCAAGCTCGTAGCCCTTTTGGTCAAGAACCCATCGGTTAAACCCGTCAATGAATAACTTCCCTGTTTTTTCAAGCCTTTTGAGCATTTCTTCTGTTTTTTTATTCCACAAATATTTTGACTCATAATCAAAAATATCATACTTAATTCCAAGTTCAGAAAGAATTTTTATCTGACCTTTCACGCAGACGCCAACTATTTTTTTGAATTTGTTTTTTATTGTTTTATCCCCTTTTTCTAATTTATTCAGTAATTCCAAAACTTTTTTCTCTAATTCAGGAGCTTCTTCAATCTTTTTGTTTATCTCAACGTAGATGTTTAGCAAATCTTTAAAGGCAACATTTTTCTTTCCTTCTGCACCTAAAACTAGCATTGCTATCTGCTTGCCGACATCATTAACAAAATAATGGGTTTCAACTTTATAGCCCTGAAATTTCAGAATTCTGACAATTGAATCGCCTATTAGTGCATTTCTTGCTCTGCCAACATGAGGGGAGGCATTCGGGTTGATGCTCGTGTGCTCAACCAAGACTTTTTTATTACTCAAAAATTTCTTATTTTTGAGTTCCCCAGAAGCTTTGCTTCTGTAGGATTTTCCAATGCCACTGCTTCCATATTTTTCTTTCTCCTTTAATATTTTTTTTATTGTTTCTTCTGCAATTTTATTTTTATTAACAAAAAAATTCAGGTATGGGCCAATAACTTTAACTTCTACAATCACATTATTCGGCTTAAACTTTCTGCTTAATTCTTGCGCAATTTCATTCGGCGATTTCTTCCATTCTTTAGCTAGGATAAAACAAGGAAAAGCATAATCGCCCATTTCTGAATTTGGAGGGACTTCTAATTCAATATTTTCAAGCTTTGTCTCTTTTTTGAGAAAACTAATTATTGATTCTTTGAATTTATCCATAAATAGAATTAATTTAAATGGAATGATTTAAAGGTTTTGGTTTGGATTAATGGAATTAATTACCATTTTTTAAACGACACATACAACAGAAATATTCTTAACAAACTCCTCTTTTTTCATTTCTTTAGATTTAAATAACTAACCAACTCCCTCGTCCTAATAATCTTCAAATCATACTTTTCAGCCATCCTCTTCAATTCAGGCATCTTTGCCATTTTCCCGTTCTCGCCTATAATTTCGCAAATTACAGCAGCAGGATAGAGCTTTGCTAGTTTTGTCAATTCAATTGCCGCTTCTGTGTGTCCTGGTCTTTTTACCAAGCCATTTTCATCGCATCTTAGAGGGAAGGTATGCCCGGGTCTTGCAATCTCATTTGGCTTTGTTTTTTTGTCAATTAATGTTTTTATCGTTCTTGCCCTGTCAAATGCAGAAATTCCAGTTGTACCTTTTTTAGAATCAACAGAAATAGTGAAAGCGCATTTTGTGAATTCCGTATTAATCTTCGTCATTAAGGGCAGCTTCAATTCATCCAATCTTTTCCCAAGCATTGGAACACAAACTAGGCCTCGTGCATGCTTAATCATAAAATTGATTTTTTGAGGCGTAACATTTTCAGCAGCAAGAACAAGGTCAGCTTCATTCTCTCTATGCTTGTCATCAACAACAATTACAAATTTTCCTTTTTTGAAATCATTAACAGCGTCTTCAACATTTGAGAAAGTCATTTTGTTCTTATTTTCAATTTTGTATTATTTTTATTTAATGTCAATTCAATGTTGTTTTTGAATTTGTTTTATTCTGATATAGCGCATTAAACTTATTCGCCATTATTTTTTATTTAACAACAATAATATTTATTATCAAATATTATGCCTTTTAATTTTATTGAATTTTTTAGTTAATGTTCAATCGTTAATGGGTTTTCATCAATGGATTTTTATCGTATAAGATTTATTTATTGGGTTTTTATTCAATTTTATGCCTAATTAAATATACCCTTCAATAAGCATATCCTTGCCTACCCTTTTGCAAACTGGATTTTTCAGATTTATAGCCCTGCTGATTTTTTTGATGCCTAAACTGTTGATTGGGCTGATTCCATTGCCTATTATCTTCGGAGCCGTGAATATCAGCACTTTATCTACTATGCCTTCTTTTATGGCAGAGCTATTTAAGTGAGAGCCGCCTTCAATCAT
>JACPMP010000116.1 GCA_016185915.1 Candidatus Woesearchaeota archaeon | reverse complement strand
ACGGTTCAAGCTCACAACGAGGGGCAAATGCAATGGCAATGCTAATATCAGTCATACAAACTCTCAAACTAAACAAGAGAAATATACTTCACGGATTGAAATACATCATAAATAATAGGTCAGGTTATTAAATGATTATGTTTTTTGATTGATGGACTTCAGCATTAACAAAATGTCTAAAAAACAAAATCAAGAAATTCAAAATCCTATCCCAAAGGACTTGTTTGACATAGTAGCTTGTCCGCTCTGTAAAGCAGATTTAGAGTACACAAAAGACAAAAAAGGACTTGTTTGTTCTAAATGTGGTGAAAAATATCCAATTGAAGATGGGATTCCTGTGTTGTACCCGGCATTGCGTCAGCCTTGAGAGCTGATTCCCGCAAGGGTATCCCAGCAACCTTTTTCGGCAAGCGAAAAAGCTTGACCAAAACAAGGAGTTGCTTCGCAACTCGGGTTGGGAAATTCAAATCTGGGCGTCGGCGTTTATACTTAATGATTAAATTTAAAATATCAAAAGATTTAAATATATGTTACTCAATTGATTTATTATAAAAATTTCGCTACAATAAAGAGGAGTGATAATGAAAAAAGAGGAAATCCATAGTTCTAGTACATTATGGAAATACTTACCCAAAACTTTAAGAATTAAAAAGGTTTTCTTAGATTATATTGGGGGTGTTTATATATGAGTAATGTAGAAATAGTTCAAATGCTAATTAAAGGACAGAATGATTTAGAATGGTTTTATTCTAATTTAGATAGATTTAAATCCGAATATAATGATATGTTTGTAGCATTTAGTAATCAAGAAATAATTGATACAGATTCAGTATTAGATAATCTTATATCCAAATTAAGAAAAAAAGGTTTTGATATTTCTACTATATTTATTGAATTTGTAACTAAAACAAAATTTATCCTTTGATTGACAGGTGTTAGATGAAGGACAGAGTACCATTAATAATTGGGGATAATCTTCATTTATTAACCATGATTTCTTGCAATAGGCTAAGAGTAAGAATGCAAAAAGTAAACTTTGTCATAGATACTGGTAGCCCTGATTCTTTTCTTAGCCCTATGGACATCTCAAAATTACAAATTTCCTTAGCAGGCAAAAAGTCAACAAGTCCAGTAAAATTAAGTGGTTCTCAATATAATGCTATTCCGCTGCCTGACTTTAAATTTTATATGTTGAAGGATGATAAGTCAATATTTACAGAAGAAAATATAAAAATTTATGGACTCCAACCCGTTACCACATCTCTTGAGAAATTACAATCTAGTCAAACCCTACCATCAATATTAGGTATGAATTTTCTAAGAAATCAAAAATTTTCACTTCATGTTATATTGACAGAAAATATTGCTTTTTTGGAGGATGAAAAATAATTTTACGGATTATAACCAAACGTATTATGCCGAGTCGCGGCGTTTTACATTTAATATCTGTCATTTATAAATGAACCCACACTTTTAAATATAGGGTATATTCCTTTATAAAGGGACTATATTAAAAGTGTCACACCACTTGGAGTTATAATCTAACTCAAGATTCAACGATAAAAAAATGATATCACTCATATAAAATAGATAATTTAAATAAATCAGATAAATTGAAATTATTCTCATATAAATAAATATTTTTCGTTGCTGCAAGCTAAATATTGCAAGCCAAAAATCCTTATATATTAGTACTAATTAAATAATTATAAAATGATTACTAAAATTTTTGCTAGTCGTATAAACCTTGGTATACTAAAGGGATTGCTTCAAAGTGAGAAAAAAATAATAGCGACAAAACTTACCTCTATCTCCAAATTAAGGAGGATACCTAGCGAGGAGCTTGATGTACTGGCATCTATGGGGCTCATAGATTCTGAAAAAAAGGGCAAGAAGAGATATCTTTCATTAACCGAAAAGGGAAAGGTGGCAATAAAAAAGATTATTGAAATAGAGCAACTTTAAACTACTTCTGGCATCGGCGTTTTTATCTCACCACAAACACCTTACTCTGTTTAGCCACATCCCTCGCATACTCCAACTCGTGCTGGCTTTCAGAATAAATTGTAAAGAGTTTTTCTCCTCTTTTCACTTTGTCGCCAACATGCCTGTAAAGATAGATTCCAGCTCCCTTGTCATGAGGCGCTCCTGCAATTCTTGCAATTCTTGAAATAAATATATTATCTATATCACTTACCCTCCCGTTTTTTGCTGATAAAACATCATAAGAATATTTGCCAATCTTGATGTCTTCTGCTGCAATTTCTTTGCCATCTTGGGCTTTAATAATCTCAACCATTTTTTGATACGCCTTTCCTGAGTTTAAAATCTCCAATGCTCTTTTGTAGCCATTTTTTACTCCTACTATGCTAAAAATATTGGCGCACATCATTAAGCACTTTCTTTCCAAATCAATTGGTCTGCGAGGATCTCTTTTAAGCAGCCATAAGACGTCACGTGCTTCCAGAGCAGGACCAATTCCATTTCCAATTGGCTGTGTGCCATCTGTTATAAGCACCTTAATATGCTTCTTTAGTCTTTTACCAATCTTCTCAAACTCTTTTTTCAACTTTAATGCCTCAACCTTATTCTTTACTTTTGCATCTTTGCCAATTGGAACATCAATCAAAATATGCGTGCTTGAAACAGAATGCTTTTTTGCCATTATGGAAGCAAGCAACTGGCTTTCAGCATCAATCTCCAAAGGTCTTTCTACAGCAATGATTTTATCGTCAGCTGGAGCAAGGTTTAAGGCGCCGCCCCAAACAATACACCCCTTTGTTTTAAGCACAATTTCTTTCATTTTTTTTATTGGAAATGCCACATTTGCAAGAACCTCCATTGTGTCAGCAGTTCCTGCAGGGCTTGTAATAGAGCGTGAGCTAGTTTTTGGCATATAGTATCCAGCAGCGGCTATGACAGGCACAACCCCCATTGTAGTTCTGTTGCCAGGAATACCGCCAATAGAATGCTTGTCAATAACAGGGTACTTATCCAGTCTCAATACATCGCCATGTTTAACCATTGCCTTTGTCAGCAAGATTGTTTCTTCTGTGCTCATTACATTAGTGTAGCATGCAGCAACAAAATATGTTAATTCAACTGCGCTTAATTTATTGTGAACAATATCCCACACAATTTGGTCAATCTCTTTTTTAGACAGTTTTTGCCCGTCTAATTTTTTCTTGATGTAGTCAATGGATAATGGCTTTCTTGCAATTGCAATCTCAACATCATCATTATTTCCCAGCTTCAGGGAATTAAGAACTTCCTCGAAAACACCAATTTTGCCTTTTGGCACTACTTTATCGCTTTCTGCTATATCCACAACAACAGTCTCAATTTTTCTTCCTTTTTTTATCTTTATTCTATCCATTACGTGAAGGTCAAGCATCGCCGCATCTTTGTGATTCATAATAGCAATTAAAGGACCACCGCTAGAAATGTCTATATCTTTAACTTTTAGTTTCATTTTCAAAAATACGTTTTAAGCTCGGCTTTTTCCTCTTCATAGATGTCAACGAATGTCATCAGCAAAGCCAGCATTACCGGGCCTAAAATCAGCCCTATAAACCCAAAGAGGTTCAAACCGCCCAAAACGCCCAGAAGAACTAGAATAGGATGCACCTTTGCTTTTGCGCCTATTAATTTTGGCTTAAGTAAGTTGTCAATAGTGCTTATTACAAATATCCCGTAGACAATAAGAATAAATCCCTTAATAGTAAATGAATTGTCATTTTGGAGATATCCTATAAATATAAGGTTTAATGCTGCAGGCAGCCACACTACAGCTGTGCCAACATAGGGCATTAACGCAAACAGTCCCATCACAAAACCCCACAAAATAGGTGACGGAATACCTAATACAAAAAACCCTAAAGCTCCCAACATGCCCTGGAGAATTGCTATTGAAATACTGCCATAAAAAACTGAATAAGTGATGTGATGAAATCTTTCCAATATATGCTGCTTATGCTGTTCTTTTAAAGGGAGTATATTCTTTATTCTTCTTGTTATTGTTTCTCCATCAATAAGCAAGTAGTAAATAACAAACACCATAACAAATAAGTTCAATAAAATTGAGGGGATTGATATAAGAAAGTTTGATGCATTGTTTATGATAAAGCCAGTAATTTTTTCAATTGTGACTTGCAGGTAATAATCTAAGTCATCTTTGGGCAAAAATCCAACAAAGAACTTGATAGTCTTGCATGATAGCCAGTTTTCCTCCTTGCAGACTATTTTCAAGAAATTTGATCCTAAGTTTTGCTGGTTTAATGTCTTATAAGTTGATACTGCCTCTTTTGAAATTAATCCAATTACAATAACAAACGGCACGGTAACAAGCAGGACTATTAAGATTGTGACAATTAACGATGCCAAATTCTTGTTTTTGATGTGATTTAATGCCTTTGCGTACAACGGATACGACAGATAAGCTATTATCGCGCCAGTAATAAGTGTTGGCAGAAATGGCTTTGTCAGGTTGTAGGATAGCGCTAAAATTACCAATAATAATGCAGAGAAGAATACTTTGGGGTAAAACTTTGATTTAATGTTCTCACCTTTTAATCAAAAAATTTTTATTTAAAATGGGCCTGACCAGAGTTTCAACAACATTTTGGTTGCTTTGAACTGGTGACCTTCGCCGTTTCAATTACGACCAGAGGTTATTTTTATTTCAACAATCATGCGACCCTTTTTATGTTAAAGCTAAAAGGGTGCCCCGCTAATCCTGTTGCACTATAAAGTTTGCTCGATAGTGCCTAAATCACAAGCGGGTTTCCTTTTTCGCTTTGCTTCTAAAGGACGCTCTCGTGTTTGTTGATTTTATTATTGCTTCCCCGTCATTGTTGTCGAGGCGATGTCATAGCTTCTAGATTTTTTGTGAATTCACTAGACCACAGGCCCTCTATCTTTATGTTTCTACTAGGGTTATTTATATTTTTCTAAACTTTATTATCAAAAAATTGATGCTCCAAGAGGGCTAAAGTAAAACAAAAAGAACGCTGTTGCCAATCCGAAAATAGCCAATATAATCTCTTGAACTATTTGATGGAATCTTGTGAAATCCCTTGTTGCTTGTATTATATCTGTCTCTGTTATCAAGCCGATTAATTTTTCATTTTCTACAACAGGAAATCTTTGAATTTTTTTCTCCCTTAGAGATTTGCTTATTTCGGAAAATTTTGTATGCGGTGAAATAATCATAAATTCCTTGCTCATAAGGTCCTTAACCCTAGTTTTTTTGCATATAATTCCTTTTATAATATCCTTCTCGCTTATTATGGCAATAGGTTTATTTTTGTCAAAAACTACTAAGCTGCTTACTGATTTAGAAATCATCTGTGTTGCTGCTTCCATTATGCCTGAGTTTTTGTCTATTGTGACAACATCCTTTGTCATAATGTTCCTTATTTTCATCATTTTAAACCCCAAAAGGCAGATAGGCGTAAAAATATTTGTAAATCACAAATACAAAAAACTCGAATAAAACAAAAAGTATGAGCACAATATTTTGTATATTCCTGTGAAATCTCACATTATCGCTTATAGCATTTACAACATCCTTTTTAGTTACTAATCCTGCTAATTTTTCATTCTCAACTACAGGGTATCTCCTAAATCTTTTTGTGTCAATGATTTTTAATGCCTCATCAAGCTTCATGTTTGGATTCATAAACGTGACCGGAGAAGTCATTATTTTGCTTATTGGCTCTTTTAAGCTTTTTCCTTTAGAAAAGGCATTCCTCACAAAATCAAGCTCTGTTACAATCCCTATCGGTTTGCCATCTTCGATTATTACAATACAACCACTTTCATTCTGAGTCAGCAATTTAGCTGCATTCTCAATTTTTGCCTCTTTTTTTAATGTTGGCACATTAGTTAGCATTATTTTCTTAACTCTTGCCATCAAGAATTTCATTAGGTTAGTTATATAAAAAGTTTTCGAATGAAAAAAAGCCTCTGAGGGTATCAGCTACATAGTGTTACATATCTTTAGGTTTAAATCCCTATTTTTTAGGAATTGCATTGAATAAGTCAAATCTCATACTAACATTTTGAGCATTTCCAGTATAAGTTTCATGAGTATTCCTAATAAATTTTAAATCCTCATAATATTGGACTCTTTTCGGATAGGAATCTAAAGTAACAAATCTAACAGCAACCATGTCTGAGCATTCAAGAATATGACCGAAAGCCCATTTCAAAATGCCTTCTCCGACTTTCAAACCTTTATATTTTTTATCTCTACCTAATCGTGCAATTTTAATTGCTGGAAATTCTTTAATTGGTTTTCCATCAACTTCATGTCGTATTTTTTCTGGCACTTTTAATTTTAATGAATCGGCAGCAATAGAGCAAAATCCTATGATATCCTCATTATATATAAAAAGAGTAGTAGTGGCAACCTTTTTTTCTTGGTATAGCAAAGCCTCATTTTTTATAAAATCATTAATGTCTTCATCTTCACAATCGAACTGTGAAAGGTCATGATACTTGGCTAGCCTTTCAGCTTTAACTAAAGAAAAATCAAATGTCATTTTATGACTTATCTCTTTGTTTTTTTATAAGTATCTCTGCACTCGTCAAGAAATTTCTGCTTGTCTTCGTTATAGCTTGCGCTATTAACTTCTTTAATCAATTTTTCTGCATCCTTCCCTTCCAATACTGGTGTCGGTTCTATTGGTCTTGCCATTTTTATTAGGTAGTTACTTCTAGTTGTTTATTTAGCTAGAAGCAGATTTGTCTTTTTCTCACCTCTTTTATAAATCCACTTATATGACTTTTTATCACCATTTTATAAAAACATTATTAACTACTATAAAATGGTATAACCAATATATAAATTTATTGGTTATCACTACCTAATATTATTTAATTGACAGTTAATGTAATGTGATAATATCCTTTGAGCCAAAATATATAAAAACTTTTCCTCTAAACATGTACCTTTTAGTACAAAGCCTCTGGGGAGATTTGCACTCCCGACCTTTGCCTTTTGGGTTAACATAGTACCAAGGCTTCGCGGATAAAAAGATTTCTCTTAAAATCAAACGCAATGGCTACTATGCTACAGAGGCGTTAGGAATTGCGTATTTTATATTCAATTAAAAATGTTTTGAAATAATGCGGAGAGAAGAAGCAGAAAGTTTGGATTCAAACCCGATATGGGGATTAGTCTATAACTTCCATATCTTCATTATACTTGTCTGCAAGTAACTCGTTATGAATAAAATTAACTGTTATTTTAATGAGTGTTTTCAAGTCTTTTAAATCTTTATCTTCCCATTTCCTTACGTAATGTGTTTCATCATTTCCTAGCCAAGTTGCTTTCTTCGCTATTTCTTTTATTCTAGGGTTTTCAATGTCATCGTTAATGCAATTACTTAACTTTTTTTCCTTTATTTCTTCTGCCATGTTAGGATTTCTCTTAATTAAATAATCTTTTATTAAAAATTCAAGTGCTTTCCGATAACCCACACCGCATATTTGCATTAGTTTTTCTTGCTCTGCAATATCCGCCTCAGTATAAATCTGTATGAAAATTGGAGATAATTCGGCTATTTCTTTTTCTATTTCGATTGTTTTTCTGTTACCTTTTGAAAATCCCGTTATAGTATAATAGCCATTTCTATTTCTTTCAGTGTATCCTATGAAAGCTTTTTTGCATCGTTTGCATTTCATAAAAACTTGAACATCATTATCATCAACAAACAAGCTACATAATGGTTGCATTTCTATTCCTCTATGGCAAAATGGACATTCCACATCCTCATCTGTATTTAGAACTATCGAAGAGGATAGTACCCCATTCAAATCATAATAATTTAGTTTTATCACTCCCATTAGTTATGAAGAATTAACTTAATATATAAATCTTACCCATCTATATAATCATTTAATAACCTGACCTATTATTTATGATGTATTTCAATCCGTGAAGTATATTTCTCTTGTTTAGTTTGAGAGTTTGTATGACTGATATTAGCATTGCCATTGCATTTGCCCCTCGTTGTGAGCTTGAACC
>JACPMP010000115.1 GCA_016185915.1 Candidatus Woesearchaeota archaeon | reverse complement strand
TTAATATTAAGTTTAAGAAAAGGAAGAAAAACTTCCTTCCCTCAAACTCTTTTATTTGCACCCTGTTTGGTTTAAAAACAGAGCAACTACTTGCTTTTTTCTTGAAACGGTTTAATAGCAACAGAATTCTCATACCATCGGTCGCAATCCATCAGGACTGCGTAACTGATGGAGAGTTTAACAAGGGTCCCCCTATAAGTTAAACGTATATTTTAAATAAATAGTAATATTTCTATTTAAAATGCAAATCGCAGTCTGCGGTGCCTCTTTGCCGCCATTCGATAAAACTGTATTAAAGAAAGCTTATGAAATCGGTAAAGAAACTGCTTTAAACAATCACATTCTAAGATTTGGCGGGTGCTGGGGCTATCCTTATGAAGCTGCAAAAGGCGCTTTTGAAAATAATGGAAATGTCATAGCGATATCGCCTGCAAAAAATAAGGAAGAGCATATAAATCAATATAAATTCCCAAAACAAAATTTTACAGAGATTAATTACACTGGTTTGGGCATACCTGGAAGGAATTTACCGCTTGTTACAAACTCCGATGCCATAATCATCATTTCTGGGCAAATTGGGACTTTGAATGAGTTTACAATTGCATTCTATCATAAAAAACCAATTGGGGTTCTTAAAGAAAGCAGAGGAATAACAAATATCGTAAAAGAAATAGCAGAAATCTGCAGCAGAGTTGGAGAAAAGGATAAAATTGTTTATGAAAAAGAGCCAGAAAGATTAATAAAGAAATTGAGTAAATTGAATCAGTAAGATTAAAAATAAACTTAAAATCTTATTCTTGGGCTCGTGGTCTAATGGTTATGACACCGCCTTCGCATATTTTAGAAAAAGGCGGAGACTTCGGGTTCGAATCCCGACGAGTCCATTTCGAAATTGGGAATTACTGAAATCAAAAAATAATTTTAATACGCCTTCGGCAAAAGATACACTCGGCGAAATTTTGGTAGCTGAGTGAGCGAGAGCGAACTCTCGCATTCCACACCATTAAAATTTCGCCTCAAACGCATTCATTAAAAATTTAAAGTAAAAACTAAAAAATACCAAAATGGTTTCCTGCAAATCAGTCTATCAACCTCAAGAAGACAGCACGCTGCTTGAAAAATATGTTAGGCAATATGCTTTTGCCAAAGTGCTTGATATCGGAACTGGCTCCGGAATACAGGCAATTGCTGCTGCACAAAGTAAAAATGTGCAATCTGTTTTAGCAACAGATGTGCAAAAAGGGGTAATTGAGTACTGTAAAAAATGCATAAACAACAAAAAAATAAAATTTTTGCAATCTGACTTATTTAATAACATAAAAGGAAAATTTGATACAATTATATTTAATCCGCCGTATCTGCCGCAGGAATTAAAACTAGAAGATTTGACAATTGATGGCGGCAAAAAGGGCTATGAAGTTATTGAAAGATTTTTGAATGATGCAAACAATTTCCTAAAACCCAATGGAATTATTTTAATTGTTTTTTCCTCATTGACAAAAAAAGAAAAAGTTGAAAACTTCATCGGAAATAATCTGCTGGATTTTGAAGAACTCGAAAAAACACATATCTTCTTTGAAGACATTTATGCTTATTTATTGAAAAAAAATGATTTTTTAAAAAAATTAGAAAAAAAAGGAATAAAAGATGTCAAATATTTGGCAAATGGCCATCGCGGCTTGTTATTTACCGGCATTTGCAAAAACAAAAAGGTTGCAATAAAAACTAAAAATCCACAAAGCAAAGCGGTTAATAGAATAGAAAATGAGGCAAAATGGCTGAAGAAACTGAATAAATATAATCTAGGGCCGAGGTTATTATTTGCCGATAATGGTTATTTTGCATATAAGTTCATCGAAGGTTATTTTATTATTGATTATATTAAAAAATCGAATAAAAAATATATCAAAAAAATCATAAAAAAAATTTTTAATCAGCTGTTTATTTTGGACAAATTAAAAATCGACAAGGAAGAGATGCATCATCCTCTAAAGCATATCTTAATTAGTAAAGCTAATCCGTATTTGATTGATTTTGAAAGGGCACATTATACAGAAAAAACTAAGAATGTGACTCAATTCTGCCAGTTCCTAATAAGCGGCTATGCAAATAAAATACTTCACAATAAAAAAATTAATTTTGATAAAGGCAAAATAATCAAGTTGGCAAAGATTTATAAAAGCAATAAAAACCGAATGAATCTTAAAAGAATAATAGATGCAACATGAAAATAAAAAAAAAGTATTTGTATTTTGGTGTTGTGGTTGCAGTAATCCTATTGGCTGTAGCATTCTACTTGAAACCATTCGTAAAACAAAAAAAAACTGAAGAGAAATCTAAGGAACAAGATAAGATACTATGGCTTGTTGATAAAGACGGATATCTTGCCTATCCATTGAACAGGGGCAATATTAAATTTAGAAGAGACGACTATGCTCAGACTGATAATCTAACGATAAGCAGGGTTATTTATCAAAGCACAAGAGGCAATGTATATGGGCTTTTGGTTTTGCCAAAATCCGCATCAGAGCTAATGCCAGGAGTTGTTTTGCTTCCTGGAGCTGGAGTGGGAAAAGAGAGTGAATTAGGGCTTGCCAAAAAGATTGCTGAGCTAGGTGCAGCTGTTTTGACAATTGACCAAAGGGGTACAGGAGAAACCGGGGGCGAGTTTAATTCAATAAAGCAGGATTATCTGGATTTTTTAAATGCCAAAGAGCCGACACAGCATCTCATGGTTTATGATGCATTAAGAGGATATGACTTGTTAAATAGTGCTCCATTTATTGATCCTGAAAGGATTATTATTGCAGGTGAGAGCTTGGGTGGCAGAATTGCAATAATAGCAACCGCAATAGACAGGAACATTAAAGGTGTGTTGGCTATAAGCTCGTCTGGACTTGATTTTAAAGAAACGAATGATACAAAGGTGAATGCTTTCCTTAAATCAATTGATTCCGATCACTATATTGGTCAGATAACTCCAAGAAAATTGGTGATGATGCACAACGTGAATGATAAAAATATTCCCTTGAATTCTGCAATAATGTCTTATTCAAAAGCCCAAGAGCCAAAAAGATTTGTTTTGGTGAATGATACAAGCTGTAATCATGGTTATTGTGACAGCATGTATAATGGGTTAGTAGATGCTTTGGATTATTTGGTTGATATAAGGTCGAAGACTTTGGTTAGTGTGCAGGTAAAATAAAAAACAATAATCATTTAATAACCTGACCTATTATTTATGATGTATTTCAATCCGTGAAGTATATTTCTCTTGTTTAGTTTGAGAGTTTGTATGACTGATATTAGCATTGCCATTGCATTTGCCCCTCGTTGTGAGCTTGAACCGT
>JACPMP010000120.1 GCA_016185915.1 Candidatus Woesearchaeota archaeon | reverse complement strand
TTCAAGCTCACAACGAGGGGCAAATGCAATGGCAATGCTAATATCAGTCATACAAACTCTCAAACTAAACAAGAGAAATATACTTCACGGATTGAAATACATCATAAATAATAGGTCAGGTTATTAAATGATTATGAATTGTGTTTTTGATATAGTCACTTCTTTTAATGATATCTTCCTTGGACATATCTCCAATGAATATGAACGTATTGCCATTCTCCTTGTATTTTTCAATATAGATTCGCTTTACACCCCAGCTAGTTTTCCAAGGGCCACCGCAAATTCCATAGATAACAAGATTATTGTAACTCGAATCTCGATAATGAGTTGGTTGCCATTTTGATTTAGAGCCCATGAAATTTGGACTTTCTGGAGGTGCTAAGAATATTATATTTCCATCAAACGGTTTACATTTCAATGGATTAACATTTTCTTTGCTGTCAAAATCTTTGCCATACAAATCAGTTACACCACCAGAATTTTGATAAACGCACATGCATGCTTTTGATTGACAAATTTTTGATTTAGACTTAGTTATGGCTTCATGAGTGCATTCTGTTCTTATGTCACCTTTATCATCATAACTAAAGCCGATAAGTATATAATTATCAGGTATAGAAAAAGGCATTGTTTGAACTGATAGCTCTTTTCCATCATTTGCTAATTCTTTTATTCTTAACGACAAAGCCTCCAAATTGTTAATTACTGAATCATATTCTTGCCTTCCTACAAATAGTCCACTCAATCTTAAAGAGAAGTAAATCAGCACCAGAACTATCCCAATTGCAAGAAAAACTTCAAGTAAATGAACTAAAGAAATGTCCACATCGGATTTTTTATTATGGAAAAAGAGCGATTTTGGCATTTATTTCACTATTTCCAAGGGCAACTATTGTCAACACATCTTTTGTCTTCTGTAAGCCTCATCTCTTTTTTGCAATTAAATTTTGTTGCATCATTTTGAGATTCATCACAGTAATTTGGCATTCCATCAGCGTCATCATCTTTAGAATTATCGCTAGCTCCTTTAGAGCAACTTACACATATGTCACACACATCAAGTCTTTGGTCAGAATCTCTATCATTGTTATCATTCAACTCTAATCCGTTGTCAACAGCATTTTTTGTGTTTAATTGGCAAGTTTTGTCCAAAGCCTTCAATGCCTCTAATGAGATAGTTCTACCAAATGCGCCTGCAGAGCGTTGCAAAAATGGGAAAACTACAATAAGAATTGCCACTGCAATAATAAACGTTATCATCAGACCCACAGACATATCACTTTTCTTATTCATTATCATCATCCTTTTAATGGATTTATACAACAAACTTCATCTTTTTTTTCACAGTTAAAGCTAGCTGTTTGGTATTGACAAGCACCTTTAGCAACACATTCGCCGCCTTTGGCTGTGCATGAAAATGCGTTCTTGGCAAAATTGCTTGAAGATTTTGAAAACAAGGTAAAAAGCACTACCAAAACAACTAATCCGATTGCTGTTATAATTATTATATTAATCGACAACTCAACTGCGTGTTTTTTCATTTTGTTAATTGCAATAAAAACCCATTGTTTTTATTACTTTAGCTCCCTTTGTATCTTCAGGATTATTGAGATTGTTGCATGGCAAATACTTATTTCCTGCGCCTTCGCAATTTGACAACAAAACTATTTGATATTGTTGATTAGATTTCACACAATTATTTGGGTAATTGGATTTAAATATAACTTCTTTTGTATCTCCGGGAGCGAAATTATCTATGTAGCCTATTTCAGGAAAATTTTGTACTGATAACAACTTATTGTTATATAAAGGAATCTCAATAACCCTAGGGTTAATTTGTTCTTCTTTATCATAACAAAAGAGGACTAACTTCATTTTATCTGACTCTGTCCATGTATCTTTACCCGTATTTGTGACGCTAGTTTTGACTAAACAATAGTTTGAAGAAGTCGGTTTGATACTTACAGAAGATTCCATTTTTATTGGTAGTACCGCACCAATTTGGCCTACTATCTCTTTCCGCTGTGGCATCTCTTTTGGAATGTCTGTTTTAGTTTCTTTGCTTTTATCATCATTTGGACTAACTTTTCCAAACGCCGTTGCTGCATTTATTAACCTTGCAAGCGCCGGACTGTAAGACGCAAATATAAAGATTATAACCACTGCTATTATAAAAGCTGTTATGTACCCAACACCAATTTCTGATTTTTTGTTCATATTAGATTGCTTAACCATCTCTTAAAGTTATCAAAGCCTTCAGCAACTTTCGGGAACAATAATACTAATAATAAGGCAAGAAGTATTAATCCTATAATCAACCATGTGGACATATCAATTGCAATTTTCGATTTTTTAAATCTCATAGTTGATCAATTTCTTATTTATTTTTATAGTTATTGTTTTATCGGCAGTTCTCTGCAATTCAAGCTTTTGATTGAATCAACATCATAAGGTATTAATGAAATCAAGGATATGTGTTCAAATGGCACTTCCACATATTTCCACGCCAAGTAATCCCACAAAGCTCCAATGCCAAATGTAATTGTTCCAGTTGTCGCTACCAAACTTCCAGCTGGAATTGCTGCCGCAGTGCCAACTATAGGGATACTTGCAACTGCCGCTGTAACTGCCGGCGTATAATAAATCAATCCAAGCCCAATAATTGTCAGACCAGCTCCTGGTGCAGTATATGCCACTTTCTTTGAGTATTCATGTACATACTTCTTCCCTTTTATGTATGAAAAAATGACAGCATACTCATTATTCTTTGAAGCATCAAGAGTGTCTGCAATTTCCCTGTCTTCGAGCTCATCGAGAAAATCAGAATTTTGAGTTCTTTCTGTCGTCAAATACTGCAAATACGATATTTTTTGTCCTGGAATATTTTTGGTAGCGAGATAATTAGCAAAACCATTTATCTTAACATCCTTATCAAATGTTATTCTAGTGCATATGTGGCAGTATACACTATCGCCAGCGAAAAGATCCAGTTTTCCGTTCTGCCACCTACCCCAACAATCGTACATGGCATCTGCAATTTTTTTCTTGATAACATCTTCTTTCTCACGATTAACCTTTAAGTAAACAGTCTGGCATTTGATGTCACCAGAAAAATCATCGTACCTTAGTCTTAATTTTGCATGAGCATTAACGCCAACTTTACATTCTTCTTTAGCAGTTATATCAGCATATCCTTTTCTTACATTGAATAAAAAATCAACGAGAAGCACAATCGTAACTAGTATTATTATTATAGAAACTGCGGACTTGGTTGTTACTTCCATCTTAGTTTACTAATTGTTTACAATCTGTTGGCAATCTATTGAAAGTTTGTCTTCTTTTCCTAGGCCTATGAAATAAGCCGGGGTATACGCACCAATAGCTTTGTTAAGAACGTCAGACTTCCATGCCAAAAAATATATTGAATATTTTTCGCTTGTAAGTAATTTATCTTCATAGATTTTATCTGTGGAACCATAATTCCATGGATTATATTGGGTGTATGGAATACCCAAATGGTATCTGCTTGCTTGCGTCCTAACTAAGTAATCAGAATATTTTATCTCACTTTTTGGCATTTTTTTTGTTTTAAGATAATCTAAAAGCCCTTCATAAGATTGTCCTTTTGGTTTTAATTTATCATCAAATTCCAATTCTGAACATACAACACAAATAGACTTTAAATCAACAAACCAAGAATATTCAAACACATCTAACTTGCCTTCACCCATTTTGTTCCAGCACATTCTTAACTCTTCAGCAAGAATATGATTTACTTCATCTTGTGTTAGTTTTTTAAAGTTGTATTTGTCGGATTTCTTACCATTAATTAAAACCTTATTTTCAGATATTTTCAACCTTCTTCTTGGACAATCAAGCGGTATAACAGTTTTAGGTAAACTTATATCTATGCCAGGCACTTTTCGAAATTGAGATTGTGCAAGAACACTTAATCTACATATCTCGCTATCCGAATCTTCTTTAAGCTGATTAGCTATAGAGTATCCAAAAGTTATCAAGACAAGAGCACCAACAATAAATATTATTAGAACAATCATCACATCCGACATAGCTCTCTTGTCCATTTTATTTGAAAATTGTCTGTGCTGCATTACTTACTATCCAAAACATTAACAGAATTATTCCTATGGCAAATAAGATTATTGCAATTGTACTTAGGGATTTTGTGGATTTTTTTATATAGAAAAAATGCTTAATATTGTTTTTGACCATACCTCAATCTCTAAAGAACCAGATATATAAATATTTGGGTTGAAAGCATATTTGGTATCTAATCCCAAATCGTATCAACGTCATTGGATTTCATTATTTCTTTGTCTTTAGTTATTAGCTTGGCGTTAAGCAATTTAGCAGTAGCTATGATGATTTTATCATGAATTTCTTTAACAGCTATATTTGAAAACATTTTGATAACATCAACATTAAGTGGTACAATTAAGAAATTAGAGCTTTTTTCTATTGCATTTAAAACATTTTGAAAATTTAATTCAATCTTTCCCTTCTCACTCAAATAATAAAATTCAGCAAGGACAATGGTTGGTATAAAAATGATGCACTCTCCTCTTTCAGATGCCTTAAAAATTTCATCTAATTTTGAGGGTAATTTAGCTTTAGCCAAATACCAAACTAAAGGGTGAGTGTCAATTACATAAAACATTATGCACCTTTAAAAAGGGATTTCTTTGCCTCTTCTATAGACTTTTCTAACTCCTCCTCATTCACTAACAGCTTTGCCATCCCTCTTAAGGACACAGGCTTATTTTTTTTTGTTGATATTATGGACTTTAAATTGTTTAATTCATTCTCTATTTGAGTTATCTTCGCATTTATTAGACTTTCAAAATTATGCTCCATCCATATCACTTCATCGAAAATTGTATAAGTATGATTTAAAGTTATTCTTCATAAGCATCTATTAAGAACCAGATATATAAATATTTGGGTTGAACCTCAATCTTGAATCTAATTAAAAGATATTCCATTAGTATCAATAAATTGGTTCTTTAATTTTTACTTCTTTTATAACTCTAAAGTGTTTCACATTCTTTGTAGTTAGAATTAAATCTTTGTTCAAAGCCGTTGCTCCAATAAATGCATCTGGTATAGAAAGCCCCTCGCTAAGTGAATGCTGCTTAATTAATTCTAGTGCTTTTACAGAAATTTCTTCACTTACGTGTAATCGTTCATAGCTAGACAAAAAATCTTCTATTGCTGTGATTTCTTTTTTGTTTCTTGCACCAACTATCAGTTCCATAGCAGAAATTACTGAAATTTTGATTTCTGTGAGGCTGTCAAGAAATTTGATAGCTTGATTATTGCCCTTGCTTATATCTATAAGAATGTCTGTGTCTACTAAGTAGCCCATTTTTAATTATATCTGTTCCACAATCTAACTTTTTTAACATATTCTATTCCATTTTTTATGTCATTTCTGTCTTTCCACATTCCTACAAACTCAAAGTCTTTAATACTTTTTTTAAGGACTATCTCTACTGTTTCCCCTTATTCTATTCCCTCTACTGACGTAATTGGGCTAAACTCTCCATTTTTGAATTTTGCTTTCAGTGTTTTAAGCATATTTTGTAATATTAAGAACCAGATATATAAATATTTGGGTCAAAAGTATTTATACACAACAACATTGCACCCTTACTCCATTCTCTGTAGCAAAATATCCGACAAGTTTATTACTACCCCTGCAATCACCATAATTTCCAGCGTCATCAGGTCCTACAGAATTTGTTGCCTGCTTATAACCAGCTGATTTACAAGCCTGATCACAATTTGTAGCTTCTCCCACACCTTTACTAAAAATCCCCAATCTTCCGGTAAATATCACAAACAACACTACCAAAACAGCCAATGCAATAGCAGCTATTATTATCGTATTGATAGAAATGCTCTGTCCTTTTTTATTCATTTAGGCACCTCTTTATAGGATAACTGTATTTGTGAAGCAAGTTATATATAAATATTTGGGTTTTGTTCAGTAAATTTTGAGCGTACTTATTATAGTTCCTGAATCACAAGCGGATTACTTTTTGAACTTTACAGCAAAATGTCGGTAAATGCTTCGCATTTCCGATCATGCTCGAAAATCGGGTAGTTGTGAGCGAGTTCGCGAGCTCACTCGCATTTCACAGATTTTCGACAAGTCGCTCTCGGTTTTTTCAATATTGTTTCGTAATGCTTTTATCGTTGATGTTTGATTATATAGTCATAAAAACTTCAACCACATATATCCAACTTAGTATAAACATTTCCAGAGCCTATTGGTGTTGGCCATGGGGTTGATGACTTTCTCTCTCCCCTACATGCAGCACCTAGCTTAATCAAAGGTTGATCAGGGTTGATATAGACTGAAAACTCGTAATTCATTTTCCATTCTGTTAGTGTATCTCCAAGAATTGTTTTAGCTGTTTCATTAAAATATTTGCACGAATTATATATATTATTGCATGTTATACTTCTTGCTTGAGCGCAATCTCTTAAAAGCTCTGTCATTGTAAGCTGTGAACAATCCTTAGAAGTTGTCTTAAGGAGTGTATTAACAATATTGTAGGCGAGTTCTGAACTTACGAAATCTTTTCTGTACTCTGTTGGCTTTTTAAATGCTAAAAACCTTACAACAAAGATTGTCGCTACTAATATAAGCACTACAACAATTGCCAAGCCAAGTATTTCCATCTGGGACTTTTTATTTATCATTTTGATAATGTTTCTATTGTTAAAATTCCAAATCCAAATCTCTTTGCAGTTGGATTATATAGAGATATAGGCACATTGGTTACAAATTGAGGTGCATCTCTTATTCCTTGAGCTTCTAAGTAGTTTTTCTTTCTAGAATAAATACTCCATCTTTGTTGGCTAGGATAAATTTGTGCTACATTCACATCACTTATCCCGAATAAATCGTAATAATAAAGCTGATTCGTGCCCATTACACTTTGTGCAGACCCCAACTTTAATACATCAATGCAATTATCTCTTATTA
This sequence comes from Candidatus Woesearchaeota archaeon, assembly GCA_016185915.1. Lineage (GTDB taxonomy): Archaea > Nanobdellota > Nanobdellia > Woesearchaeales > GW2011-AR4. The sequence continues at coordinate 6,223 of JACPMP010000120.1, read as the reverse complement.
TATTGTCTTCACTGCATTGCAACTCTGGCAAGAACATCACTCTTTGGGCGATTGCAATTGACTTAAGTTGTGAAAATTCCTCTTTCTCTGATTCAATGCTGCCTTTCATAACTTTTGCATAAAATATAAATCCAATAACTATTAGTATAAAGAACACAAACAAAACAGCAATAGTTTCTCCGATTTGAATTTGTGCTTTCTTGTTCATTTCAATAGATTAAAGGGCAGGAATTTACTTTTGCTTGTCCGTTTGATGTGATTAATGATGTTATTGGTGATTGTGGAGATTGTGATGATTGGGTTATTCCATCAATTACTGCGCTTATATCTAGATTGGCAAAATTGGATGTTAAAGTGATAATTGTTCCAAATTGTGTAGATGCACTATTATAAATTCCACCGCACCCCCTTGATTGTTCACTACTTGATGAAGTAGTGGAGGGCAATAAATTATTCAATCTATTACGATATACGCTTGTTACTAGATTAACCCTTTTAAACGCATTTTCCATATTGCATTTATATAACTCCAATGTATCGGAGTATACCGCCCCAATCAAAGACGATTTTCCAAGATATTTTGAGCTGCCTTTTGATGACCACCCCCTTTCAGTTTTTTGCCAAAATTCGATTGTCCCTTTTTCATCATTCCCAGTAACTTTAAGGGCTGTTACATCAGAATTTGGGATATTTATTTCAGGTAGATTAATGTTGCCAAAAACTATAAATCTGACTTTATAGTTATTTTCATTCCTTATTGTTGGAATTGTCTCATAGAACTCTTTTTTTAAATCAGATGGCAGTGATTTATTTATTGCCTTAGCTAAGGCTAAGTTATTGTCAGAATTGGCAATTATTATGTACCTAACCTTGCTGCTCGTCATATAAAGAAGATTCACTGCTCTGTAAGGAACACTAAAAGCCAATGTTTGTGTTATCAGCTTGTCCCCTTTGACTGAATTTGGAGCAAACAGTATCAGATTTTGATATTGTTTTGAAATGCCTCCAATGGAAATTCTATTGCAGCTTACTTCTATATTTGAATTCGGGATATCTATTTTTTTAATTGTGTCTGTGCTTACGCTGGCACTTGCTATTATTGACTCCATACTTTTAAGCACAGTGGCTTTTGCAGATGTTTCTGACAGGCCTTTCTGCTTGACAATAACTGCTGTAAATAAGATTAGAATTGCAGCTCCAGCGACTAATACAAAAATCCAATTGAATTGGATTTCGAAACCCCTTTTTTTAAACATTTTACATGTATAATGTCAAAAACCACACATCATAGATGGGTGGAATGATTACATTACGATAAACATAGCGTGGTTTTGGACACTACAAAATTCCACTTATTGATGTGTAGTTTTTGAGCACATCCAAATTCCATGCAATGTGTTTGTCACACTTAAACCACTTATGAAACATAAGTGGAATTTTGATGTTTTAACTACTTGATAACTATAATTAGCAACTGGTATTTAAAGTTTCGTTAGAATTTTACTTCAATCAATGTTAATAGAATAATTATACACGTAAACACAATTATGTTTCAACTACTTATAAAGAGCAAAACATTTGTATAATAGTGGAATATTTTTATTCCACGTGGAAACTTTTATTTCCAAATAGAAAATGTTAAAAGAATAATTAAGTGAATTTAAAATGGAATTTGAAAATAAATGAAGGACAAAAATCAGAACGAAAAATTGGAAGAGGAAGATTGGTATTAACTCTTTAAATATATGTTATATGTTTTTCAAGTTCCTCTGAAGCCGATTAAGGTGATGTTTGGTTATTATGGAGTTAGCTTGTAATTTAATGGATAGTTTGGTACAGTCGATTGAGAGTATATCTATTTTTCTTCAATACTTGTGGAATTTCCATCAAAACAAGCTTTAAACAAATCCAGAGCTTTTCCTCTTCCAAATATTGGAGTTACATCTTCAGAATCAGCAATAAAGACGGGAGCAGTAAATTCTTTATTTCCCATTCTTATTCTTAAATCGTGAATAAAACCATTAAGATAAGTATTTGGTACTATTCCTCTAATTCTCTTATAAATCCCTGTTGTCACTTCTTCTACTAGCAGATTGCCCATAAACCTTGGTAGCAAGCAAATATCCGCGCCTGTATCTGCTAAGACTCTTTTAAACGGCACCCATTTACCAAGCTTTTTAGAATAAATATCTAGTTCAACTAGTGGTCTTTTTATGATTCCAAACAAAGAACTTTTTTCTTCTTGGTATTTAAATAAAGGCAATTAGTATCCCCTCTTTTGGTTTCCATGCTATTGATACTTTTTTCTTAGGATTATCATTTATTATTTTTTGGTACACTTTTTCAGGATTTAATCCGTGCCATACAAGTTTCTCATCTACATAAATTTCATATTCGTAGTCACTTTCGTCTTTCTTCTTTGCTTGTTTCATATTAAATCGAATTAAGCATTATCAGTTTAAATAATTAACTATAAGTTTTGGCATAAATTTTCATAAAATGGTTGTCTTTCAAATTACTCTAAAGCAGATTAAAGTGATGTTTATTTTGTATAAAAATTGCCAATTTTAATTTCTGGTATTATGAGGATTGATTTTTTTTAATTGTACCAATTATGTATAAGTTGGAACATTGTCTGCAACTCTCCTTCTTCCTGCTACTGCAATAATGTCATTAACGCTGACACTTTTATAATATGTTGCACGCTCACGATTAAGCCCATCTAGTCCTGCATCATAAATTGAATATTTTGTATTGTACTCTGATTCTGGCAAAATACCCATAAAGTATAAACTAAAAGGATGGAATTTAGGTTCTTGTCTACTTTCATCAATTCTAAATGTCCCATCACCATTTGAAATCCATACATTACCAAAATGTCCATTAAAGGATGGGAATAAGGATTGTAGCCCAGGATAAAAATGAGCATTATTATCACCACCCCTAATTTCTAGTTTTGCATTATTTACCCCTCTCCTAAATTCGTCTCCAACATAACAACACCATTGATGTAAAATCTCATGTAAATAAGGTCCACTAACATAACCAACATCTATTGTAGATATGTCCTCTGGTAAACCAGTAACTTTATCTCTAGGTAGATTATTTAACCCGCTTAGAGTGTTCATAAACCCATAACCTTTAAGTTTACCATTACTTCCATATCGTCTTGAGTAATCAAATAATGGTAACCCAATACCTTCTATATTATTTATTACAGGTTGATAATAAGCTGGAATTTGATAACGAGGTGGTAGTGAGATTACTGGAAATGCGGCATAAATTAGCAAATAGTCATAAATATCAGGGAACTGTCTATAAAATTTCTTTAGTATAAGATTATATCTAAAGTCAGTAGTTTCTCCAGTAGCCATATTCACAACCATATCATCATTTATTTCAATAATCTTCACAGGATCGCTTGCATCTATTGTTGCCAATCTATTTGCAGCTTCATAAAAAAGATTTGGAAAATTATTTTTTGACCTTGTTAAACTCTGCATTATTATAGGTGTAGCCTCACTCAAATCTCTAACTAAAAGAATATAACCTACTTTGCCAATATTAATAGGTCTAAAATTTGTTGTTGTAGCAACCTTCCTAAACCTCACCACCGATGGAGTTGTAATATCCTCGTTATTCCGATTTTTTAGTGCAGTTTTTATTTGATAAATTCCTTCTGGCTCTCGTCCATTGAAAACATAACTAAATAATTCATCTTCATATGGAAGTGATGGGATTGGATTGGGAGGGATAGTTACATCATTTTTTATTTGACATTCAGCTCTAGGTATTGGTTCATTTCTTTCATTATAATCACAACAGGATTGTGCATATTGGGTGTTTAGTTGGCATACTATATGATTAGTTATGTCATTAAAGATATTGCTATTTGGGTATGCAATAGAGACATTAACAAGAGCATTAATAATACTTCCAGTATTTCTGACATTATAATTTAAACCAAATCTGTCTCCTGCACTAAATGTTGGCACATCAGTAGTGGGTAGATTATTCTTTGTTACTTTTGTTTCTAATTGTATTTGAGCAATAACAAAATAACTATTAACCATAAAGAAAATAATCATCAATTTTAAAATTTTCATATTTTATCCTCCAAATATTCCAGTGCCACCCATACCAGCACTCCCAGTGGATAACATTCCAGTAGCAACAGTTGAACTTGCAGTTGCTCCACTAGCACTTGAAGCTGTAGTTGTTCCAGAATCTCTTGACTCACTCCCCCATCCACTTACCCTAACATGATTCCCTTTTCCCTCCAACCTTAAGCTTATCTTATTGTTTTTAGCGTCTATACATAGCACATCACCATCAACAGATATATTTCCAGCATAAAATGACTCTTTTGCTATTTTTTCGACTAAAAAAACATTTTTTCCAATATTTGATTTGATGGAATCTTTTATTATCGGGTCATTAGTTCCAACTGGACTTTCCATACTAGTTATTTGTCCAAAACTTTCAACAAAACAAACCTCCCTATAGCCAGCACATAATTGCAAATCTTTCTTTTTGACACTTCCATAATCGCTTGTAATGCTTTCTATTGCATTGCTTAAATCATTTTTGAATTTAAGAAAGCATACTTGGTTTGCTCTTTTGTTGAAGTTTTGAATAGCATTGTAGCCATAAATCAAGATGATGGAAGTTAATACTAAAGCAAGAATATAGATAAATATCTGGCTGTAAATTTGGGATTTTTTCATTTTAAAATTAAAAAATTCAATAATAAAGCATTGAATTTTTTCTTAAGTTTTGCATTAGAAAAATTTTTGCGTGGCATGCGATGTCGAGCAAAAATTTTTATTTTCGCTTCTTTTTTGTTTCCTTTGCTATTTCCTTAAGTTTGATAAAAACATCTTCTTTGGGCTTTTTAAATCGTGTTTTTCTTATATCACTCGGTTTTTTTTCTGATTTATGTTCTGGCTTTTCAATTTTTGTTTCTTTTAATTCCTCTTTTGATTTTTCTTCTTTTCCAAATGCCTCAAACAATTTTTTTCTTTCCTTTTCTTTTTCTTCCTCTTTCTTTTTGAGCGCTTCCTTAATTTTTGCCTTTTCTTCTACTTGTTTTGATGAAACTTGCTTAACTTGTTGTGGGGATATTGCTCTTTGTATTTCTCTTGATCTAATTTCAAATTTCTCTTCTCTCTTTTTTTCCATTAACCTATAAGTTAAATAACCAAATCCTGAAAGCAATATTACTATTCCTAATATAAACCAGATTATCTTTGTTAAACTAGATTTTGGGAAATCTTTAGGATCTAACGGATTTGTGCCTGCATCAACTTCTTGCTTATCAGTAAATCCGTCACCATCTGTATCTTCCAAATTTGGATTAGTATTTGATTTATATTCTTCTAAATTAGCTAAACCCTCTTTGTCTGAGTCTTGCTCTGCATCATTTGGGTCATTTGGGTTTAAGCCATTTTTTATTTCCCATTCATCAGGCATGCCGTCATTATCAGTATCCTTAATTTCTGTTTTGGTTTCTTCTTGCTCGTCTGGAATGCCATTGCAGTTTTCGTCATTTTCTGCACATCTCTTACATACAGATAAAACACATTTCAACCCTTCTGCACAATCCTCACTTGTTCCGCAATTCTTTTCTTCCGGGCATTTTGTCGGGCATGCTCCGCCGCAATCTACATCCGACTCAATCCCGCTTAACTTGCCATCAAGACAGCTTTCCTGCGGCTTACAAGAACCATAACCGCAATACCCACTCTCACAATCATTATTATTTACACAAGTTTTATCATTCTGACATTTTTTACAAGAGCCGCCACAGTCGACATCAGTTTCCTCTTGATTTCTTGTATTGTCATCACATTTTGGAGTTGTGCAAACACCATTAATATTGCAGAAACTACTCTTGCAGTCAGCATTAATATTGCATTTTTTGCCTAAGTTACACAAACTGCAAACTCCTCCACAGTCAACATCGGTTTCTTTCTCATCTTTTGCTTTATTTGTGCAGTTTGATGGCTTCAAGCTCGTATCTACAGTGATGCCATCGCTTTCCTTAACATCACTAATCAAACCTACTATGTTTCTTGCTTTGACTCTGAAAAAATAACTATTGCCATTAACCAAATTCCATCCTGGATTAGGCTTAGTTACAACTACCCATTCATTATTTGCATAACTTGTTGTCCAATTTATTATTGCATTTGATGTTCCAGATTCTATAAGAGAATAATTG
>JACPMP010000119.1 GCA_016185915.1 Candidatus Woesearchaeota archaeon | reverse complement strand
TTAAACTTTCAATCGAATTTGTTATTTTGGCAACATCACTTTTCAAACTATTAAACTCTTCATTATTTTTTTCAATGCTTGAGTTTATATCCTCAAGTTGCTTATTAAAATTTTTTAATTTTTCAGCAACTCCGGTTGCCTTTATTTTATTATCTAAATTCTCTATCTCTGCTTTGAATGAAAAATATTTTTTCAAAAATCCTTCAATAAAATTTCTATTCAGTCTTCCAATCTCTTCAACTGATTTTTCTTTTTTCTTATTATCAATCTGCAATTTATTCTCGTTCAATAATTTTTCTAAATTTTTTAAAATATCTAAAATCACCAAATTTTTGTCATTAGTTAATGTTTCAATTGGATGCTTTAAATAATCCAAAACAATCTCTTCGTGCTCAAAAGCAATATGTGAATATTTTCTTAAAGACCTTTCCAAAACAGAAAATGACTGCAAGATCTGATTTTCATCATTGTAAAAAGCATTTGCTTTGTTTTTCTTCTCTTCATTTAGCCTTAAAAAATTGTTATGCTCATCGCCTTTATTGAATTGTTCTATCTCGGCCATTATTGATTCTTTTTCCTTATTGGCTAGATTTAACTCTGCTTCTATTCCTTTAAAGTCAATGCCCAAGTTTATTTTTTGCTTTATTTTTGTTTTCAGACCTTCTATTTTTTCTCTTGTTCTGTTTACAGCAACTATCTTTTCATTGTTCAATGCCGATTTAAGCTCTGAAAAAATAGTATCAAAATTTTTCAGATTTTGCGCTATTCCATTTGTTTCATTGGCAAAGAATTCCTGAAGTATCGTATAGCTTCTCAAAGTTCCTTTATTTAAGTCATTTATCAATTCATCAAAATGCTTGCAGAAATCAAGAAGGTAAAAATAGTCCCTGTTGTTTATCTCCATATGCCCAAGAAAAGAGTTTACTGCTCTTATGTATGCTTTTCTGTTGCCTTCCATATACTGCTTTGCCTTGAATGGGATATTTGGATTCTGCAATTTTGCATTCTCAAGAGTCTCAACATTAATTCTTGCTCTTTGCAGTTCTTCATTAACTCTCATTAAGATTTCTTCTATTTGCTGCTGCACCTCTTCCATCAATGGCTTTGCCCTTTCATTAAGCCATTCTTCCAGATTTTGCATGCTTATCTCTATTACTTTTTTAATTTCTTGCTCTTCATTTTGGAAGATTTTTTTAAGGAAATTCAGCATTTTATTTTTCAATATTTATTTTGATGAATTTATTTACTAATGTAAATTTGATGTTGTTTGTTATCTTGTTTTTGGCTTTCACACCGCACTATTCTATTTCTGCCAGTAATTTACCGACAAAAAAATTACAACGGTTTACTTTCTTCTTCTTATCTAAAAGTTGTTCCCTATTTGTTGAAATTTTTACTGCAAATTTAACAAGTAATGTTTGGTACATATAATTTTTACTATTTTGGAGGGTTGAAAACAGCTCTTACAAAAACCTTTATAAATATCCTATTTTTCTCAATCTAAATGGTTTTACTTAGAAAGCTAATCAAAGCAAGCATTTTAGCATTACTTCTTGGCTATTTTGTTTATTCTGCTTTGAAAAGTAATATTGGTTTATTGGGTTATGTAATTACAATCAGCATTTTAGCATTGCTTTTTGCTGGCTACTTAACGAGGCAAGTTCTTAGAAAAGACACTGGCTCAGAGGCAATGCAAGAGGTCTCAAATGCAATCAAGATTGGCGCTGAGGCATTTGTAAAAAGGCAATACACAACTATTGCAATTCTTTCAATCGTTCTTGCAATTATTATCTATGCAATATATGCTTTTCTCGGAAAAACTGATTTAGGCTGGAGAACTTCAGTTGCATTCTTGTTTGGAGCATTCAGCTCTGGCTTGGCAGGAATTGTTGGAATGTGGGTTTCTATTAGAACTAATATAAGAACATCAAGTGCTGCTGGAAGAAGCCTAAATGAGGCATTTGTTACAGCCTTACGAGGAGGCGCAGTTACAGGCATAGTTATAGTTGCAATGTCCTTGCTTGGAGTTTCTTTGATATATTATTTCTTCAGCTTAGGGGCTCCAGTGAAAGAAATTCCTTTCCTAATTGTTGGATATGGGTTTGGCGCATCATTTGTAGCTTTATTCGCTCAGCTTGGAGGCGGCATATACACAAAAGCTGCTGATGTTGGCTCCGATTTAGTTGGCAAAGTAGAAAAAGGCATTCCTGAAGATGATCCGAGAAACCCAGCTGTGATTGCAGACCTTGTCGGCGATAATGTAGGCGACTGCGCAGGCAGAGGAGCTGATCTATTTGAGAGTACGGCAGCAGAAAACATTGGAGCGATGATCTTAGGAGTTGCCTTATTCCCAGTTTTTGGTATTAAGGGAGTTCTGTTTCCATTAGTTGTGAGGGCATTTGGCTTGATTGCCAGCGTAATTGGAATAATGTTCACCAAGCTTAGAAATGAAAATGAAGATCCAATGCAGGCATTGAACCGTGGCTATTACTTAACAAGCTTCTTGGCAGCTGTTGCTTTTTACATAGCAGTTCAATGGCTGCTTAAAGGCAATTTATGGTTTTTTGGTGCAGGAGTGGTTGGAATTGTGACAAGCATTTTGATAGTTTTGATAACAGTTTATTACACCGACCACAAATATAAGCCAGTCAAAGATATAGCAAAGGCTTCTCAAACTGGTCATGGAACAAATATTATCACTGGGTTTGCTGTTGGAATGGAAGCAACTGCTTTGCCTGTAATTGTTTTATCACTTGCTTTGCTTACTTCATTCTTTTTAGGAAAATCTTCGGGAATCGAGCATGGCGGCTTATATGGAACAGCTATTGCAACAATGGGAATGCTTGGAACTGCTGCCTACATATTGGCAATGGACAATTTTGGACCCATAACAGATAATGCAGGCGGGATTGCCGAAATGTCAAAAGCCCCGGATTCTGTAAGGAAAAGAACAGACAGGCTTGATGCTGTAGGCAACACAACAAAGGCATTGACAAAGGGCTATGCTGTTGGAAGCGCTGCTTTGGCTGCATTCTTGCTGTTTAGTGCTTATCTTGATGATGTTGCAAAATACTTGAAAATATCTGGTACTGTTGCAATTGACATTTCCAAAATCGATGTTTTTGTAGGCGGTTTCATAGGCGCTATGCTTATATTCTTATTCAGCTCACTTGCAATAAGGGCTGTTGGAGATACAGCTTACTCAATTGTCAATGAAGTGAGAAGGCAGTGGAAAACAAAGAAAGGAATCATGACAGGCAAGGAAAAGCCAGACTATGCAAAGGTTGTGGATATATGTGTGAAAGCATCTTTGAAGAAAATGATTTTGCCGGGATTGCTTGTTGTTGTTACAACAGTTGTAGTAGGCATGACTTTGAAATACGAAGCAGCAGGCGCATTCTTGATGGTAGGCACAATCTCTGGAATTTTGATGGCATTGCTTTTGAATACAGGAGGAGGAGCATGGGACAATGCAAAGAAATACATTGAGGAAGGCAACTTTGGAGGCAAAGGCTCTGAAACTCATAAAGCAGCAGTAACTGGAGATACTGTGGGCGACCCTATGAAAGATTGTGCAGGACCATCTCTTCATGTTCTGATTAAATTGTTGAGTACCCTCACTCTAGTTTTAGTACCCTTGTTTATTTGATTAGAATTCTTTTTTATGTTCTATCCCAAAACTATTTCCTGACGATAAAAAATATTGGGTTTCTATGAAACTCAATAACGCAAAAATCGTGGAAATTATCAGGAAAAGGAACAATGGTTGGAGTACCAACCACATCAGGAAAAAATTTGAAGTCAGC
>JACPMP010000013.1 GCA_016185915.1 Candidatus Woesearchaeota archaeon | reverse complement strand
CTCAAGCATCTCGTAACCAGTAAGCTCAAGTTTGACCTCTTTTCGCATATTAGCTACAATATAGCTAACTACTATAAAATCATTTCGCTGTTATAGAATATACTTCAAGAAAAAATGAGTCACTTCACTAAATGATTATCGCAATTCAAAAAATATATAAATAAACAATACAAGTAAAAATCTATGGTAGTGGAATCTTTGCTTAATCCATTTAAGGCAGAAAAAAAACCATGGGAGATGTTTTTTCTCGGTTTTTTGTATTCCTCTATAGGCATACTACTATCTTTATGGATTTTTAGAGATCAAGCCAGCCTAATCATGGTATTTATGATAACAATGGCAGCCCTGCCAATATTCTACAATACAGTGAAATTAGAGGAAAGCAAGGACATGATAATGGATAACGAAACTTCAATTTTAAGAGAGCATAACAAAGCAATCTCATTTTTTATGTACTTGTTTGTAGGGGTTACAATAGCATGTGCTGTATGGTACACTTTACTTCCTACATCAACAATAAACTCCCTTTTTGACAAGCAGACAGGAACAATACAAGCCATCAATAATCAAGTTTCCGGCAATGTTATACATAATTTAAATGTATTCTGGAAAATATTCTTTAATAACTTCAAGGTCTTGGCTTTCTCAATATTGTTTTCATTTATTTATGGCGCTGGCGCAATCTTTATTTTAGCTTGGAATGCAACTGTGATTGGGGCGGCAATTGGAAATTTTATCAGGACAAACATAAGCAATTACACAAGTTCTCTTGGATTACTTGAAACAGGAAACTATTTTCATGTTGTTTCACTTGGGTTGTTAAAATATTCCATACACGGCATTCCAGAGATTGCAGCTTACTTCTATGGCGGATTAGCAGGAGGCATACTCTCAGTTGCATTGATAAGAAAGCACTTTAAATCAAGCAAATTTTCTGTAATAATGAAAGATTTTTCAGAGATGGTTTTGATAGCAGCGGGTTTTCTTATTGCAGCAACGTTCCTCGAAGTTTATGTAACTCCGGTATTATTCTAAAACCTTAAGTTTGCCCGGGGTTATTTCAAAAATATCCCCATTCTCCAATAATTTATTTATTATACCCTCTGCATTGCTGTTATTAGAATTCCTAATAACTTCATCAATCAAAACCCCATCACCCTTATCAAGCTCTTTAATTAGCAAATAAACCTCTTGGTCTATATCAGAAACACTTTCTTTAATTAAATCTTTATCCGAAGTTTTTATATTGCTATAAACAATATTCTTATCCTTTAATTCCAGCTTTCTTACTTTTATCCAGTAAATATTATTCATTTTTTTAAGAATCTCGGGCAGTATGTACTTTTCGCTATTAAACTCCCTAATTTTGCCAATCACTAAAACAACATCACCAACATCAATGCCAGAAAAAAAATTATTATTCTCAAAAAGCCTCAATGAGATTCTTCCAGTTCCGTCATCAATAACTGCGCTAGCATAGCTCATGTCTTCAGACTTATAAACAACAGTGGCAATAATGTTAACTCTTGAAACATTGGCATTATTCAGTTTAATGTATCCGGCAGAGAAGTCATCTTTTGTCAAACTTACATTTAATATATCTGAAATTTTAACCTTATACGCAACAAACCTTTTTTGGAATGTTTTTTGTTCTAGTTCTGGCATTTTATTGAGAAACTATAATTTATCCCCCAAATAACATAATGTAATAGGGTTTAAATGTTTTTTGGAAAGTGAAGATTAATACAAAATTAAAATTAACAAAACATCTAAAATTTATTATACGAACATTTTGGGCTTTTTGATATTAATCTTTTCTTTTACGTGTAGTTTTGGTATACTTTTGCGTTTACGGTAGACTTATTTTATTAAAGTTAACACATTTTAATGATTTTGTTAATGTTATTCATTCTGAACTATAAGTTTTGAAATATACAATAAAAAACACAATAAAAACAAAATCTTCAATCCAGCCACCTTCCAATCCCCCCACCACCCACCCAAAAGATAGATATAACAGATATGTTTCCTTATAAAGATGGAACGACTATTACAGCAAATCAAGCAATTGTTGCCTAGAGAAAAGAAATTTTTGTACCAAATATATGAGAAAGTAATTAGAGACCATGGATATTTGTGGGAAGAACTAGAAGATATTGAAAAGTTAAGGCAAATATTACTTGTCATTATCAAGTTATTTATTGAGGAACATAAACAATTAAGAGATTTAAGTCAAATAGACCAAGAAGAATTAGCACGAGACTTTAGGAGATTATTGTCAAGCAGAGATGCCTTATTACAAAAAGGGAGACAACACCAAATAGATGAGATAGAGGCTATAGGAATTGAGCGATGGATTGAACAATCTTGGAATGAAATAAACAAAATCAACAAATTGATAGAGTTTTATGAAAAAGATAAAGGTTTACCTTTGTTTAAGCCAGAAGATATTAATCACGTTGTCGACAAATTAGGAAGAAAGGGGATAGAATCAAAAATTAAACCGCTGGTTATTTCACTATGGAGATTAGGAATAAAAACTAAAAATTCATGTCATGGGCATGTGTTGAGAGCACAACCTTACCCATTTGTCGAAATAGCTCTTGGGCAAGATACTTCTAAATTACAGAAGTTAGTTAATGATTTTAACAGGTCTTCAGATGTTAGATGGGAACTTACAAAAATAAAGAGTTTCGTAGGAGACGAACAAAAGTTGCGCTCATTATCCTTGCAAAATAAAGACGAATTTGATAAATATATCAAAGAAAGTCAAGTTAGTGGCGGGTTCAGACTTAAACCAGTGAATACTCCTGAAAAAGCTACATTTGGTGACAAACTCAAAATTACTTTTACTTTAGGATTGGGTAGTTCAGATTTGCTAGAAAAATTAAGGAAAAGTGCAATTGATTTAGCAGAGTTTATAGAAAGGCAACGCAAAAAGTAATACAATCATAAAAAAGTTTTGTCTAATGCCCGATAATTTATTTACAATCCAAGCGATTTTCATTCTTTGAGGCTTCGCTTAATCTCTATAGATTAAACAAACCTTTTTTACGAAAAAACCGTAGGTGATAAGATAGTTAAAACTTTCTGCCCCTCATCAAACACATTCCTAACAAACTGATAACATTTAGCAGCTAAATCTTGTCTTCCTAATAATTTCATTCTTTTTGCTAGCTCTTCAGCATAAACATATTTTACTTGTTCATGTTTAGTTTCAATTCCTTTAAATATACACCAGAACTCCAGCTTATAACCATTTGAGCAATATCTTCTAATCTGTTCTTTGAAATCTTTATAGCCGCAAGTTTTTGCTTCAATAAACAAACTTTCTTTTGGAACATAAATATCCGGAATTCCTCTGACTTCATTTTTAAATTGAACAATAACATTTCCATAAATGACTCTTGCCATTTCTTCGCAATGTTTTTGCCATGCTTTCCAGATGTTATTATTCCTTCCATCGTTTGGAACTAAGCCAGCTCTTAGGCAAGCTGCCGTGTAGCTTCCAAATCTCTTTACAAAAGGTAATTCAGAAGGATTCTCCTTTCTTTGTCTTAAATCCTCTCGTGTTGGAGTTCTATTAAGTTTTAAATACAATCTTTGTAAAATGTCAATTAACTCTTTTTCAGAATGAAACCTCTTTACGGGGACATCTGCGGCTCTAATGGCATTTGTCCAGTTTCCGAACATTTTTCTAATCACATTTTTCGCAGGGGTTTTAGGATCTTTATCAAAATCTCTGATACCTGGAGAGCTTCCCAACTCTTCATATTTCATTTTTAACCATTTTATAATTTCCTCTTTGGTCCATTTTCTATAATTTGAATTTATACCTAGACCAGATTCAATTAGAGCATTATTCCAACAACCAAACCTATTTTCAAATACAGACCTATCTGGCATATCATTCTTTCTTCCTAAATCATTACTTGTCGGATTTCTTCTTAATCTTATAGATAATTCTTTTAAACTACTTATCAGAAACTCTTTTGTGTACTTTTCCATTTTATCCACCTCTTAGAATTTGTTTTCTTTTTTGAAACAAATCTCAGAGAGAAAAAGAGAACTTGAAGCGAAACTGCATAATTGATTTTAGGTTTTTAACCGACATTTGTGAAGCAAATGTAAAATCATAATTTAGCAGTTTTGCGTGTTCTCTTTTTCTAGAAATCAGCAACAAATTAGTTTAAATATTTTACGTCGAGAAATGTCCAGTGCATGAATCATAGAGATGTGTCTAAATTCTAGAAACGAAGCCCCTGCGTGGTTCAAATATATCTCCAGAACGCTTTAATCTCTCCATCGCTTCCTCTACTTTATCCTCATCTAAACCCCTGCTCTTGGCTTCATTAATAACATCATCTATTGGAATTGTTTTTCCAAGTTTTGTTTCTAACTCACCTATTATATCTTTCAAGATTAGTATGTGGCTTCGTGAAGTAGCTGTAATTCCAGTTGCTATTCTATCTATATCTATCTTGCCTGTTTCTCTGTCAAATCCCACTTGCATTAAGCAATAATCTAACAACTCTATAGCTTTTTTTGCGTCTTTTCTTGTGACTCTGTCGTCAAGCCGTGCCCTTGCAGAGGCCTCGCTTAATCTAACCAACGCTTCCAACTGCCTTGCAGAAATGGGAATAGCTCTTATGCCTCCTTCACCACCCCCGCTTTTTCTCATCCTCAAATAAAAATCTTTTATCTCTTCCAAAGCCCCATCTGTTAATTTTGGACTTACTTTTTGCCTTGCATAAGCAATGTATTTTCTTAAAATATTTGTTGAAATTTCCGGCTCGTTTACATCCGGACTCTGATGTAATGTTAAAATATGTCTGGCCATTTTATCATCTCTTGTT
>JACPMP010000118.1 GCA_016185915.1 Candidatus Woesearchaeota archaeon | reverse complement strand
TGCATCTGATAATTTGAAATTGGTGTATTTTGTAATTTGTCTTCATCATTCACAGCGCATTATACAATGCTGCCATTAGATTTTAAAAAATAAAAATATTTGAATTATTTTTTGTTTTGTTTAATGTTCAATCGTTAATGAGTTTTAGTTTACATTGAAATTTTTGAGTAAGTTGTGAGCGAGATCACTCGCATTCGACTGTGTTTTTGAATGTAAAATTAAGGTTTTAGTTGAGCTATTTCTTTTATTTCACAGCGCATTAACTTAATTTAAAAAATAAACATTTTAAAATCAAAAATAACAAGATGGGTTTTAGATTTATTGTTTATTTTTATTGAATGTTTTCTTAATACACTAAAAAACGCTTTGCGTTTTTGGTGTCCCAAAAATCCATGATTTTTGAGGATTTTAAAATCAAAAATAATAAAACAGGTTTTAGGTTTTTTAGAAAAGTTTTATACTTCAATTTTTAGTTCAAGCTCTTTTGAAAAGACTTTTTTAATGCCGTCTTTTGTGATGGTTACTATGTCTATGCCGTTGCCTGATGCTATATCTCTCTGAACAGCTGCATTAACTCCCTTAGCAGCCAGTTTTACGCCTTCATCAACGCTTAATCCCTTTTTGTACAATGTTTCCAATACACCGAAAGCCATTACAGAGCCAGAGCCTGAAGAAATGTAATCGTCAACTTCCACGATTGAGCCGTCAGGGCTTAAATCGTAAAGATGAAATCCAGAGCCATCTTTGCCGCCAACAATAAAGTGGGATATGCCTGGTATCAAGCTTAACTTTCTTATATTGCTATAGACAAAATTTGCAAGCAAATTCGCTGCCTCCCCTACAGTTGTTTCCCGCCCTGTCCTTATGTCTTTCAGCCTGAGTTCTGCTTTCAGGTATTTTGTTAATAGCTGAACATCAGAGACAGTGCCTGCAACTGTAACAGCTATATTCTCTGTTATGTTTATTATCTTGTCAAACTTTTTGTATGATATTAAATAGCCGGATGTTGCCCTTTTGTCTGCAGCCAAAACTAATCCATCTTTACAGACAAGACCTATAGTTGTTGTACCTGTTTTCAATTCCTTATCGTCCATTTTAAAACTGAAAGAATATCTTTAATAGCCAAGATATTGAGGTGGTATTTAAATCTTGTGGTGAGTTTTTGGAAAATTTTATCAGATTGGTATTTCTCTTGTCCTAAGTTCTGGATTATCAGGCCATATTTTGTATTGACCAGTATATCTATAATCTGCATACAATCCCCCAAAAATATTCTTAAGTAAAATAGTGTTCACAAAAGAAAGACTTTCAGCATGGTCCAAGAGACTAAATCGAATGATATTTTGTTCAGGTTTTGGTCCCCTATACTTTCCTGGAACTTCAATAAGAGGTTCGTTTCTAGCAAAATTATATTTTACTACCACTAAAATTCCTTTATCCAAGCGAGGATACGTATAGTCAGTTATTCCTTCCACTATTATAAGAGGTGCATCTCGACTTTCTATGTTTTGAGACTTACGCAACCTTGCAACTAATTCAGAAATTGCCAAATCACTTAAATCATGCATAGAGATTGTATTAGTTACAATTCTCCATACATTTCCTAATGCATTATAATCATGAAACTCTTCAATTTTTTCAACTAATGTTATAGTTTGTGGTAATGGAGGGCCTATTGCAACACTATGTAGCATTCCGACCAACAACTTTTAAATTTTCTATCTCAAACTCCCTTCAAAAAGAACATTTACTGCATTAACAAAGAACGGGCTGTTTATCCAGATTGCAACTTCGTAATCAGGAGCAACATCTTTATTTGAAACCATGAAAAGCATTTCCTTTCCATCGATGCTTACAAAGCTTGAGTTTGCATCGTACTCAACATGCTCAACATTTATAAGTTTCTTAATAATAATCTTGTTTTGAGGGGCATAAAATCTTGCCTTTATGCCTTTTTTTGCAAAGTTTGGCATGAAGTTTTTCAATAACTTTATTTTCCTTTCCATATTTTCCTGATTCACCACGATAACAACGCTTGATTTTGCTTTTGATATCATGTCCTTTATGTGCCTGTTAACGTCAGTTCTTCCAACAATTGATTTTGATATGCTTGAAACATCAATATGCTTTACTCCTGTCTTGTGAAGCAATTCCATCTCCTTGAATTCATCAGTTTCTTTTATGCTCTCAAACTGTGTAGTCAATTCGTCAGCTTCTTCCTTAATGTTCTTCTTAACCCTTTCAAGAATTGCATCAGGGTTGACAGCAAGGTATTTTATCGGCTTTCCAATTTTCATAATGATAAAGCCCTTTTTCTCCAATGACTCAAGAACATCATAGCATCTGCTTCTCGGCACGCCAGAAATATCAGCAAGCTCGCCTGCAGAAGCAATTCCCCTGCTAAGCAAAGCAGTCCATATTTTAACTTCATAAATATTCAATCTGAAATGTTTCCTTAAATCCAATAAAAATTGCTTATCTTGTAACATTCTGGATAAAAGTATGAATAACCTCTATTTAAAGGTTTCTATATGTAACTACTTTAAAGGGGTTATATTCAATTTTTAGTTAATGACATTAAAATTATTCTAAATCAATTTGAAACGAAATTTATATCTATGCTATTAGTTAAGAATAAAATTAAGGATGATTTCCCCAAGTTGGCTGGAGTGAGAATCTTTGCTTTCCTTGCACTATCTCAACTATGTTGTCTGGTGGACCGAGTGTAACTATGCTTGCTTCTTCACATCTAATATTACGCTTTAATTTTTCATCTGAAGGTCCTGGCGGAAATCCTCTTTCCCACCCCAAGCTCAAATACGCGTTGGTAGAATGCATTTGATAGGGTTCTTGGTCGGATGTAAATAGGCCATATGGCTCTCTGTACACCGGAACAGCAATCAAATCTGTTTCTCGTAATTTTTGTTCCAATTCCGCCTCTTCCAATAAAGATATTTTTCCTCGGAGCGAACCTTTTCCAACAAGAAGTCCGGTTTTTTCAAGTCCAAATTCATATAAAGTTTGGTTAGAGTCACGAAGTTCTCTCACCACATTTCTTTTTATTACGTCATAAAAATCTCTTTCTATTCCAATAGGAAGAATTCTTTGCTCGCTCCCACTGCCAATAACCATGACATATGGCATTAATCTAATTCGACGGCTCACTCCCAATTGCTTTTCAGCTTCATCCAAATTACTGTTTAAGTAACTTCTAACTTCATTAAAATTTTCCACAACTCTAAGTGGGTGTTTACCTTCTCTCTCTATATTTAACCTTACAACATGCATTTTTTACTAAAAAATCGATTAATAAATAAATATTTCTAAAGAATTTATCCCTTCCTCCTAAACAAGCTAATAACCAGCACAATTCCGACAATCACAGCAACTACTTCTGCAATTATTATTCCCACAACAAAAGCATTGCTTTTCAAGAAGCTTTCCTCTGTCACAGTAGTCCCTGCTGGAGCTGTTGGCTGCACAACTGTTGCTGTTGTCCTGCCCGTAGTTGGTGTTACAACCTCAACCTCTTCGCTTTCTTCAGAAGTCTTGGTTGTTTGTTCTTGGGACTTAGTTTCTTTTTTAGCTGTTGGGCAATCGCTTACGCTCAATGCTACACTATCTTCTGCTTTCTTCCTATCATCGTCATATAATGCACTTAAAGTTATAGGATAACTGCCTGCTTCAAGTTCATCTGGGACCTTAAAGCTATATGTTTTTAAAAACTTACTTTCTGGCTCATTTGGCTCTGCCCTTAGTTCGCTTATGCTATCTTTCAAATCAATTCCTAAGTCAGTGCTTGATACTTGGAAGTTTATATCCTCCTCATCTTCGCTCCCTATGTTAAGTAAGGATGTGCTTAATTGAACATTCTTCCTATTGCAAGAAACTTCCGCAGGGCTTAATGTTTTTTTAATTACCTTAAGCAAATGGCTTTCTTTCTCAACCTCAAGCTTTAGCTTCATCGTGACTTTTTGAGTGCCATTATTATCTGTATCGCCTTCAGCATTTATTTCAACATTAAAAGTATCTTCATCTACTTCAATCGGAACTTGGAATTTTAGAGTAACTCTTTTATCATCTCCTGCATCAAGGTCAAATTCTGAAGATTCTTCGTCAACATCATCACCATCATCAAGTTCTTCAATTGTTGCATCAACTGTTACGTCCTCAATTTCAACATCCTCTGCACTTGTAAAGTTGCTCTTTACCTCTATCCTAAATTCAACAGTGTCGCCAGGCTCAGCTTCGTCATTAATTGTGTCCCCGTTCCTTAAATTCTTAGAGGTCTTGCTTCCAACCTTTACATCAACATCAGAAAAACTCAAGTGTGTTGTTTGGGCATAAGCTACGCTAGCCATGAATATTAAGATTATAAAGCTCAATACCAAATATCTTATTCTTATTTTAACCACCTTATATGGGCAAAAAGCCCCTAGTATTTAAATTTTTTGCTATTTTGTAATGGTAACTTTAGAAGAACATCAGCCTTATAGCCAGAATTACACTTATTGGCACTAGGATTCTCTTAAGCAATGTTGAATTAAACCTAAATAGGAGTTCTGCACCAATCCAGCCGCCTATTATATTTACTATAAACAACGGGATTCCTAAACTATAGTCAATAATGCCTTGGTACATAAAAACCAACGTTGCAATAATTGAGATTGGCAGTGTAACTGCCTTTTGTGTCGCAACAGCATTATGGAAGCTGAGCCCATAAATTAGAATCAGCAAAAAAATGACAATCGTTGCTCCTCCTCCGCCAATAACCCCAATATAGGTGCCTATGAATAAGCCGGCTAAAATACTGAGAAAATGATGTTTATGGCTTATTTTTGATGTTCTTGCTTTAAACTTAAGGAAATCTTCGAGTAAGACTAATAGGGATATTACAATAATAAATACACCAATAAATCTTTTCAATAAATCCTCATTAACCCTCACCATAAATGATGCCCCTAAC
>JACPMP010000146.1 GCA_016185915.1 Candidatus Woesearchaeota archaeon | reverse complement strand
GTGCCAGGTATTATCCTTGCATCAGCTACATCAAAAGTCAAAACTTTGCCATCAACATTTCTGTTGTAAGCAGTTAATGTTCCGCACAACGGGCACCATGACACTACAACCGGAATATCCCCGACCTTATCATTCGCTAGAAGAGGCGGCATTTTGTTTAAATCGCCTATTTTGTATGCCTTTGCCTTTCCCTCAATTTTTACTAAACCATATAATTCATTGACATTCACCTTCTCAAGCTGCGCCTTTGTCTCTGCCAACTGATTTTTCAGGCTCTCTGCTGATTTTGCCTGTGCAGACAGGTCAGTAACCCTGCCTGTAAGCTCATTTATCTGTTCTGTAGTTGAAGCTTTTCCACCGACAAAACCAGCAATCAAACCAACTACCAATAATACTCCTGCTAAAACTTTTAAATTCATTTCTACACCTCCGAGTTATATGAGGAGGTTAGTAACGAAGTTACCTTACCTCCACTAAAATTTATAGAAGATAAAAATGCGAGAGAACATTTAATTATGATGTTATACACTTAAAACCTAAGTTTAATTATTAAACAATAAGCTTTAAAAATAAAGAAGTGTCGCTATAATTAAGGTGGTGTTATATGGACAAAAGTATTATCATTGCTCCTGTTGGCGACAATATGGATGCATTATTCATTGGATTGAGAGAATTTCCAACAGAGAAAGTAATTCTTTTAACCCCTCCTGAGAGAAATAAAGATGCAGAGAAAGCAATGCAGGATTTAGACAGATTTAAGATTCCAACAAAAATCATTGAAATCAAAGGCAATATTTGGGAAGAAATGTTCAGGAAAATAGCAGAAATAAGAGAAATTGAAAATGGCAAAAATATTCTTGTTAATACAGCAACTGGTGACAGAATGACAACATGCGCTGCAACAAGCGCTGCTTTTGTTAATGGAATAAAGGCATTTTCTGTCGACAATGGAATGGCAATGCTTCTTCCTGTTTTAAAATTCTCTTACTATAAAATGCTTACCGAAAAGAAAATGAGCATATTGAAAATGATAAACAAACCAGATTGTTGCATGTCACTTGAAGAATTAAGCAAAAAAACAAAAATGAGTTTGCCGTTAATATCTTACCACATTAATGGAAATCTTAAATCAGATGGCTTAAAAGAGATGGGTTTAGTAGAAACAACTGAAAAAAAGGGAAGGATTGAAATTAAATTAAGCACTTTGGGAAGGTTGTTGATTAAGGGGTATGTAAGTTAAAATAGCTACATCAACAAACTTTAAAAACAACAAAATTTTACATTTCCTCAATGAAACAACTCTTATTCGGCACAGCGGGTATTCCTCTAAGCGCAAATCCCCGCACAACAGTTGATGGCGTCAAGCACGTAAGAAAGCTCGGCTTAGGCGCTATGGAACTTGAGTTTGTAAGAAACATAAATATTACAAAAGACAAAGCACCTGAAGTAAAAAAAATTGCAGAACAAAGCAATATTGTTTTAACATGCCATGCGCCTTATTTCATAAACTTAAATTCTTTGGAAAAGGCAAAAATTAAGGCAAGCATTGAAAGGATTTTGAACTCTGCCAGAATTGCGAATTTATGCGGTGGCCATTCTGTTTGCTTTCACGCCGGATTTTACATGGGGCAAGAGCCAAAAAAAGTGTATGACACAATAAAACATAATTTAAAGGAAATCATCACAACTTTAAAAAAAGAAAATAATAATATATGGATAAGGCCTGAAACAACAGGCAAAGAAACCCAATTTGGAAATGTTGATGAGATTTTGAATTTAAGCCAAGAGCTTGACAATGTTATGCCATGCGTTGATTTTGCGCATTTTCATGCAAGGACGAATGGAAAATACAATACTTACAAGGAATTTGCAAGCATACTTGAAGCAATTGAAAAAAAACTTGGAAAAAGGGGCTTGGAAGAGATGCACATGCACATTACTGGAATCGCCTATGGACCAAAAGGAGAAAAAAATCATCTAAATTTAAAAGAGTCAGATTTGAAATATGAAGAATTGCTTAAAGCATTGAAAGATTTTAAAGTAAGGGGTGTTGCTATTTCTGAAAGCCCAAATATAGAAGGGGATGCTTTGCTGATGCAGAAAACTTATTCTAAAATATAATCTTAAAATAAACTATTAGCTCTTCAAAAAAACTTATTTCCGCCTTCTGTATCTTAGATTATACTTAAAAATATCGCTTCTTATTTCACCGAAAAATATTCTGTATAATGCAGACAACAAAAGCTTCAAGCCAACCTTTAATCTGCCTTCATTTTCAAATCTTCTCATTGCAACATAGCTCTTTGCACTTTTAATGATCCTAAACTTGCCATGTTTGCCGCATCTTTTCACATAATCCATATCTTCACTTAATCTTATGGTTTCATCAAATCCATTTATTTTTTTGTGCAGCCATTTTTTGCAAAAAATACCGCTTCCTGAAGCATTTGGATAAAAAAATTGTGTTGCAAAAATCCACAAATTAAAAATTCCAAAGAGGATTTTATCTATGATATTATTACTCAATGGACGTATATAGCAGCCAGCCGCATCCAACTTTTGCTCTTCAAACTCACCAATAGCATTTTTTAAAAAATTACTGTCAAACTGCAAGTCAGCATCCAAAAATAACAGAACATCCCATTTTGCCGATTTTGCGCCATTATTTCTGCCAACCGCAGGCATTCCGCCATTTACAATCTTGCATCCATGCCTTTTCGCTATCTGCCTTGTTTTGTCGCTGGAATCAGCATCTGCGACAATAATTTCATAATCTTTATAGGCCTGTTTTTTAATGCAGCTCAGCAATTTTGGAAGATACTCCTCTTCGTTAAAGGTTGGAATTATTATACTTATCATAAGTTTTGAAAGAATCAATCGTCATTTATAAAGATGTTTAACAATAAAAATGCGCAATATTTATATATTCATAGTATTTTTGCCATTTTTGAGTGGTATAAGTTGGGACTGAGAAAAGATTTTTTGGTTCATAAAAGAAAAACTGTAGAGTCATTTCGATTTGTAAGAGATGATATTGCCAGCGTTAATGCCGCAATCCAGCATCTAAAAGATGCCATACACTCAATTGAATCCAGATTATCTGTTACAATCAACGAAATCATAAGCTTGAAAAAAGGTATTGATAAATGCCTGCTCGATATTGAGGTTCATAATAACATAAAAAATGATATTCAATCTAAAATTGAAAGTATAAACAAGTCAATTGCTAATACAATACCTGCATTAAGTTCTTTGGGCAGTGGAATTAAAAATGTGCTATTAAGACAGCAGGGAATATCTAAAAGTGTTTCAATCCACAGCAGTTCATTAAAAAAATTTCAGAAAGAAATCAACAAGATAAAAAATTTGTTAAATCAAAAAATAAAAACTGTAAAAAGGAAGGATGCAGAGCTAGAATCAAAACTCAGGAATCAGCGTAAAATTATCTTAAATTTAAATAAGAAAATAGGAGGCAGAAGAATAATTAAAAAGAAACTAACTCCAAAGAAAACAATCAAAAAGATAATTACGCCAAAAAGGATAGTTACTGAAACAACAACACCAACTAAAAAGACTATAACAGAAATTAAAAGATAAGAATTTTTAATTGGGATTTAAATTATAAGTATTGGCGCTCATCGGAATTGCTAATTGAAATGGATTATGTTTGAAGGAGATGTCAGAAGCGTATGTTTTTGGTTTATAAGCAAAATATTCATGGAAGTTTGTTACTATAAAATCTCTAATTACTTCACCGCCATAAGCAAATGAGCCACTTTTTAACAACCCAACAATTTCTTCTAGACTTGCAATGACTTTTTGTCCTTCTGTTAGCCTGCTATATTTTACTTGCTCAATGTTTTGCAGACCTTTTACCTGTGCTGCATATATTGTGACAGTTGATAATCTTCCTTCATTGCGGCCTCGAATTTCATCAAACTTGTACCCATTATCTCTTAGTGTTTGGTGAAGTATTGGATAGGAATCAGGGTCTTCTTCTTTAAGCCCCCTGACTAGTGTTTCGGTAGCCGCGTGTTCCCAAACTTTTGCAGTCTCTCCAATAAGTGAATGTTTGCCACGAATCTTGGGATTTGGGTGACCAGTCTTCAACTCCAAAACAAAATATATCTTTCCATCTTCTGGACCTACGTACCATAATATCACAGCAGCTCCTTCATCTGGGTTGTCATAAATAGCGTCATCCAACTTAGAACCATTTACAACATTACTTATAAGTTTTCCTTCTATTCCAGAATTTCTTGAGGTATTTTTTGGCAACTCAGTTGATAACTCAGCTTCGAGAATATTTCTTTCTCCTGCTTCACTTTCTCGAGTTCTTGCACCACTTAAAGATTTATAGTTTGATCTATTTGGATTCTCAGTTCTGCTTCCAGTATCGGTATTTGGTGGCGGAGATTCATCTACTTCCTGCGTTTCTGTTTCACTTCCCTCCATTACTGCTTCAAGAGACATGGTAATAAGAATGGAATATCGAATTAAAAACTTTTCTATTTTTATAACTAAAAAGAGACAAAAATAAATGCGTCGGCCGGGAGCTTCTAGGTAGAAACCCTCCGTTTAGACCTTTTCGAATTTCCGAATGCTTTGTTATTAAATCATTTCCCGGATACCGAGCTTGGAAGGCTCGAGTCATAGCCACTGTCCCATGCTGAGATGTTTAGACCACCGACGCACAAAGTTGCATGCGAGAACGTTCAGTTCGAGCATGCTCGCATTCAATGAGAAGTTTTATAATCTGCTTTATAAAATTAATGATTTATCATATGGGGATAAAAAATAATTATATGCATTTCATTCAGCAAGATATAGCTGATGTCCCATCTTCCATGCATATTATGCGATTATTTTCAATTTTATAATATTTTATTTTGGGGTTGTCTATTTTTGCCTTGCAACACAAATTATTTGCCGTATTTTGTGCGAGAAGGTCGTATTGTTGCCTTAAATTGTTGATTTCCTCTTCTTTTTCATTTTTTAATTTATTTATTTCTTTATTTTTTTCATCATTCAGATTTTTAATCTCTTGGCTTTTTTCATCTAGGTCTTCTTTGAGATTTTTTATATTTTCTTCATTGCTCCCTATTATCAGACTAAGATTTATTTTCAAATCATTCATTTCATTTTTGCATGCAGTCAACCTATCAAGATACTTTTCCAATTCCGGCAGGAGTTTTTTATTAAATTCCATGCATGACGATAAATTTGCATTGAAAATCAATAGGTTGGTTTTTAACTCCTGAATATTTTTTCCGTAATCTTCAATGGAATAATTAGAGCTTTTTACTTTTTGATATGCGCTGTAGCCCACGATTACAGGCCTCGCTATGAATGCGAACAAAAACATAATTGATACCACCAAGATTGTAATTATCAAAGTCTTGTTATTTTGGGAGAATAATTTAAGCATAAGTCTGCCTTAACTTTAAATAATATAAACCTTTCTATTTTTAACTACTGTTGGATTTATACATTTATTTGATGCATTTATAAAACTGCAACAGATTAGATAAGACTATTATTTTGTTTCAAGACGACATGAAATAAAAAATTAGCGTCTTGACGGTAATTTAATATCGACATTAACCTATTTAATTTAGGACAATTCGTGCATTTATTTGCTCGTTACAATCTCTATAACATCCCTGTTCTTCAGCAAATATTCCTTTCCAACAGGCCTTTTTGTCTTGACATCAATTGCCTTGATGAAGTTATTCCCTATATCGGTGTGAAGCTTGAATGCGAAGTCCAATGCAGTTGTATTTGGCGGCATCAAAAAACAATCCGGAA
Source organism: Candidatus Woesearchaeota archaeon (assembly GCA_016185915.1). Classification (GTDB taxonomy): domain Archaea; phylum Nanobdellota; class Nanobdellia; order Woesearchaeales; family GW2011-AR4. The sequence goes on along the minus strand of JACPMP010000146.1, from coordinate 2,273 downwards.
TGACATTTCCGTGCTGGTCTGCCAATTTATTCACGCCTCCGGGAAATATGGCAATGCACTTCAATAATTCAAAGACGGCGATGTCAAGAACTTTTTGAACTCCGGTTGAGCCAAACTTGCCAAGCACTCCTTCTTTTATAAAAACCAAAGCATTTTTCTGCTTTTCATTCAGTTTTTGTTGATTTATTATTTCAAAATCTTCATCACCGGGAATGTATTTTATCAGTTCATGCCTTGCTGCTTCTCTTAGTGCGAGCTCTGCCTCTGCGCTGCACGGCACAATAAAATATTCTGAAAATTCTTTTTTCAGACTTTCAAAATTTTCATAAGCGCCTTCAATGTCTATCTTGTTGCAGGCAATCACCATAGGTTTTGTCGCTTTTCTCAATTCCGTTGCAATATTCAATAAGGCATTTTTGTCCCATTTCATTATGTCTTGCTCAAGATTTAATTTTTGAATTACCCTTTCCATCAATTTTTCAGTCACTCTTAAGGAACTGAGCTGCTTTGCAACTGCCTTGTTGACTTCAGGTTTTTCCTGATTTACGGTTCTTGCAAACCTGTCCCATCCCTTTTCTATCAATCTAAGGTACCACATGTCAAGCTCGTGCTCGAGAAACTTGATGTCATTGACTGGATTGTAGCTTAAGGCAGGAACTGATTCCCCTTTTTCATTTGTTGAGCCTGATACGTCTATGATATGTATCAGTACATCTGCTTGGTTTAAATCATCAAGGAATTGGTTGCCCATACCCTTGCCTTCGTGAGCGCCCGGAACCAAGCCGGCAACATCAAGCAGCTCAACAGGGACAAACCGCTTGCTGTCAATGCAATACCCAAACCTTGGATTGCATTTTACTGTCAACGCAATCAACTCTTACATACCCGCTTCCATGATTTGGCTTTATTGTTGTGAAAGGGTAATTTGCAATTTCCACATTTGCAAGTGTCTGTGCCTTGAAGAATGTGCTTTTTCCGCAGCTTGGCTTGCCGACAATTCCTATTAACATAATAATACTTGTAAAGTTTATTCCATTAAAAAAGTTTCCACAAATAACAATAAAAAAACAAACCAAATCGAAAGCTTTATAAACAGATTTTTCAATAAAATTCGGCATGGGAGAAATTGTTAAAATTCCGGAGTTCAAAATCAAATACAGCGATGTTTTCTCTTTAAGAAACTTGTACATAATGCTCCATGAGATGCTGCTTGAAGAGGGATGGCGCGGCTTGCAGGATGCTGGCGACCATGAAGACATCGAAACCCTTTATTCTGAAAATGTTTACCAGAAGGGCATTCACAGAGGAGGCAAAGAATTATGGTTTTGGTGGCGTGCACAAAAATTTCCTGAAGGAAAATATAGCAGCTACCTAAAGAATTTCCTGGACATAGATGCCCATGTTGTTTACTTGCAAACCGTTGAGGTTGTCCACCAGGGCAAGAAAATGAATGTACAAAAAGGCGAAATAGAGATGTTCTTTAGAGCAAGGATAGAATCAGATTATGGACCTGAGAAATGGGAAAACCACTGGTTTTTGAAGTATATGAAGCCGATTTATGAGAAACGAATAATACATGCAGAAATAGAAAAAAGAGAAAAAGAGCTTTGGCGGGATGCTTATAGAATACAAGCAAAAATAAAGCAATACCTGCAATTGAGGACATTTACACCTGTTCCAGAACCATTCTTCCCAAGAACTTACGGGTGGGAGGAATAGGGTTTTAATAACTTTAACATTAAATCTTCAATCTGCCTTCGGCAAATTTTACAGTTCGGTGTCGCTTCTTTACCATATCGCTCCACCTCGCCTATTCATTCAACAATAAAATCAAAAGCGGTTTACTTTTATCACCTAAGCGTCTAAAAGTCGCTCTCGGTTTGTTGATTTTATTTTCATTGTTGTGATAATTTATTCAAAATAATTGAAAAGTTATTTAAATTGACTTCTAAACCTAAAATTCTTTATAATGCCTCCGTAGCATAGTAGCTATTGCGGCAGATAATTTAGCTGAAACTTGTAGCTACGTGCAAGCCATCTGCAGGTTTAATGACCGGATTGAGGTCGGGGGTGCAATTCCCCTCGGAGGCTTATTTATTAAAATGCCAAGCAAAGAAATAGAAAAACAATACAATGAAATAAGGAAAAGGCTTAAGCTTCCAGAATTCAAGGAAATAGACTTTGATTTTGAGATAAGCGATTTGGAGGAAACAAACTTTTTGCTTAGAGCAATAATTAGAAAAATTGCTGAAAAGCTTGATTTTTATAGTACA
>JACPMP010000114.1 GCA_016185915.1 Candidatus Woesearchaeota archaeon | reverse complement strand
GCTTATAGGATGTCCCTTTGCTTTCAAACCACCGCTTGTATTAACTGGCAGCTTTCCATCAATGTTGGTTATACCTTCTCTTATTAACTCTTTCCCTTCACCTTTTTTGCAAAAACCTAAATCTTCATAAGAAATAAGCTCGACAGATGTAAAAGCATCATGAATTTCTGCAATATCAATATTAGATGGAGTGACTTCAGCTTGCTTATAGGCCTCTTCTACAGCCAGCTTTGTTGCATCCCATGATGCCATGTCTTCTCTTTCAAAAGGAGCTAAGTAATCTGATTCCTCTGCAGAGCCAACTATTTCAATATCTGATTTGTCTTTTGACAATACAAGTGCAGCTGCACCATTTGCAGGTATACTACAATCAAATAACCTTAACGGTGAGGCAACAATCGGCGAATTTTTAATGTCCTCAATTGAAATCTTTTTCTTATAAAACCTTGCTTTAGGATTAAGAAAAGCGTTCTGATGGTTTTTGTAGGCAACAAAGGCAAGGTCATCACTTGTAACCCTATATGCTGACATATACTGCTGAGCAACAAGTGCATTTTCAGCTGGAAAATTCATTCCTTCTGTTTGCTCATAAATTCTTTCAGTGCCCATAAGCATTTCGTCTGTCACTCTTTTGCTTAAATTAGAAACCATCTTTTCAAAGCCAACAACAAGTACGTTGTCATAATTACCAGATTTTTGAATTTTTATGGCAGTCCACAGGGCTGTGCCTCCTCCAGAGCAGCCAGAAGTAACTGTAATTATTGGAATCTTTTTCTGAAACAAGCTGCTAATCATTGAAGCGCTGTGCCTTTGCCTTTCACCATTACTCAAAATATCATTATTTGAAAGCACAATAGCATCTATATCATTCATTGATAAGTTTGCATCATCTAAAGTTTCTAATGTAGATTCATAAACTAATTGTTGTGATGTACCCTCTTCTATGCTGAATTTTGTCATTCCAACTCCTTTTATGAACATTAACTTATCACCTTTGAAAGAAGTTTTTTCATTTTTGATTTCACTTTATCAACAGGGGTAATCCTTGGCTTTCCTTCTGTTGTAAGCAGTTTTTTTAATAAGATAAGCTGCTCAATTTCGTCTATATTTTGATCTATTTTTGCAATGGTCTCAATTCTTAAATCTTGCAATTTCTTTATTGCACAGTCACCCAAAGCAACCAACCTTTCTTTTCCTTTTAGCATATCATCTGTTAGAATTGAGCCAATTATAAGGTTTATCTCCTCCCCTCTTAAGCCAACAAGCTTTGATGTCAGATTGTGCATTAGATTCAAGCAAGCAGGGCAGGCATTTCCATCAATAACCTTTATGTCAGGATGCGATGTATCGTTTGGAGCAGAAGCTTTTATAGGATATTTAAGTGCATCCAATTCATTGCCTACCACCTCTATCTTTTTTGCATCAAAATTTTTACTTGAAGAAGAAACATGAGAAGGAATTTGAAGCATTGTTATTTCACAAAAAACAGTGTCAAGCAAAGCATCATTCTTACTTGCTAAAACCAAGTTTAAGAAAGCAGGCTCTCCTAATGTTAAAGGACCTTGACTCTGCATTCCATTGGTGGCATCTGCTATAGTAAAAACATCTGGAGTAGCTTTTATTAATTTTGGAAGAGTTTTATCAACATCATCAAAATACATTTTTCTTTGAGTTTCCACATCAACTAATCTTGATAGATTTTCCACTGCGCCAGAAATTCCTAATTGAAAATTTGTCTTCATAATAGGTACATTTATCACTTTTCTTTTTAGTGCTTCTTGAAAGATTTTGAATGTGTAACCTTCGGATTCAATCTCTTCAAATGGCCCTTTTGATATGTCAACAAAATTTACTCCATTTTTTTTACAAATTTCCAAAATGCCTGATTTAGATGCAGCATCAATTGCATCAGAGCCAATTAAAGCCTGCTCCGCTACAATTATATTTTCTTTTTTGATTCCTAGCTCAAAAAGTATTGCAAGCAAAGCATTCAAAAAATCTGGATTTGTGTTAACTGCTTGATAAGGGTAAGCTGCTGCAATTATGCTTGGCTTAATCAAGACCTTATCATCAGCATTTAATTTGATGCCCTCAAGCAGGTTGATGGCTTCCTTAATCGCTTCATAAATATCATATTTTACTTTAACAACAGCAACAGCATCTTTTGTTTTTGCTTTTTGTTCTGTGTAAGTGTCTCCTATTTTGTACTCTTTAATCGTTTTCTTTGGAAGTCTATTTCCAAATTCGTCCTGTAAAAGAAGAATATTATAAGGCACTATCGGGTGCATTGGCGAAGGAATAAAAACTTTTGTAACTCCAACAACCTTGATTTGTGTTCCCTTTTGTTTTGTGATATTGCCTTTGCAATAAACGCATTTCTCAACAGGATAAATCCATTTTTTGTTGCACTTTTCGCAAATCCATCTTACTATCATCAACCGCTCACCTTCCTTAATATATGCACAGCAACAGTACTTCCAGCTCCTCCAATGTTCTGAGCAAGTGCATACTTAATATTGCTAACTTGCCTTTCACCACATTCCCCTCTCATCTGCTTCACCAGTTCATAAACCTGCGAAATT
>JACPMP010000129.1 GCA_016185915.1 Candidatus Woesearchaeota archaeon | reverse complement strand
CTAGAAACTCAAGGATACGAAGTTATTGTTCCAAAATTTCCAACACCTCTGGACCAATCCCTTGAGAGCTGGCTCAGAGTATTTTCACAATACGAAAACAAAATTAATGAAGAAACTGTATTAATAGGACATAGTTTAGGAGCTGCATTTATTTTGGATTATCTTGAAGAAACAAACAAGAAGGTAAAGGCAGCTTTTCTTGTTGCTGGTTACCATAAACTTATAGAAAATGAATTTAAGGAATTAAACAGAACTTTTGTTGATAAGAAATTTGATTGGAATGTAATTAAAAACAATTGTAAAAATTTTTTTGTAGTAGCATCTGATAACGACCCTTATATAAAGTTGGAAATAAACAAAGAAATGGCAGAAATTCTTGACGCTGAATTAAAAATTATCCATAATGGAGGGCATTTGAATAAAAAGTCTGGATTTACAAGTTTTCCTATGTTGCTGGATTTAATACTAGCATTAGGCGTAGCAGAAAAAGATAAGTTTTAGATTTAGGATAAACCCTTAATTCAGAAAATGAGGGCTGACTTCGATTAATTATAATCATTTCCCTTAAGAGTTGATAACACTTCACAACGATAAGTAAAATAAAAGAAACAGAATATATAAACCATCTTCTATTATTAACGTCCATAAGAAGAATTTACTTAATATTTTAATTTTTATTAGTTTGTAAATTAAATAGCCTAACAGCAATAGGGATATCATAAATATTATGACCGTTATACTAGCTGTATAACTTTCATAGCTTACTCTCCTCACTTCAGCCATTTTATCACCTAGATTTGAACCTAGATTTAAGCCAATATAAAAATAGACCGAAGCTAATAATATACCTAAAATTCCATATATCACCCTAAGTCCAGTAGAAATCACTTTTTCCTCTTGCTTAGGCATGATAAGAAATAATTTTTCTATAATATAAAAATCTTTCTGAGTTTGGAGCCAGCCCGAATCAAAAATCTCACATAACAACCCTTAAAAACGTTAACAAATTCTGAATTATCATGGAAAAACGCATCTTCACAGTCTTGTTTATTGCAGTTTTTGCTACAACACTCGGCATAGGCATAATAGAGCCGTTTATGGGGATTTATGCCGAAAGCTTGGGCGCAAATGGGTTTTTGATTGGATTAATATTTGGGGCCTTTACTCTGTCAAGAGCGATTTTTACACCATTCATAGGGAAAATCTCTGATTTGAAAGGAAGGAAAAACATTTTAATTATTGGATTAGTTGGCTACACTGTTTTATCATTCTTTTATGCATCTGCAAATACCACAACATCATTAACAGTAATAAGATTTTTGCATGGATTGGCATCCGCAATGGTCTTGCCAATCGCAATGGCTTATATTGGGGACATTGCACCAAAAAATCAGGAAGGCAAGTATCTTGGCACTTTTACAATTGCATTTTTCATGGGCATGGCATTTGGCCCAATCATTGGAGGGGCTTTGCATGAAATTTGGAATATGAATGCAGCATTCTACACAATGGGAGCAATAAGTTTTTTTTCATTGTTACTGCTTATTTTTATGCTTCCAGAAATAAATGCGCATAAAAATGTGAAACCCTCTTCGTTTAGAACAATATTTAAAAACAAGACAATGCAGGCAATGTTTTTATTTAGGGCAGTGAATGCTTACGGTATAGCAGCTTTGATGGGTTTTTTGCCTTTGCTTGCTGAAAAGATAAATGTGAGTGTATTTCAAATAGGATTTGTTGTAACTGCTAATTTGATTGTTTCTTCTATGTTTCAAAGATATTTTGGCGTTATAGCTGATAAAAGTGACAAGGTTGCGATGATAATTGCAGGGAGCATAATGATGCTAATTGCATTGGCATTAATGCCATTATCAAAAAATTTTTACACTTTGTTGTTATTTAATATGATAATGGGTTTGGGCTCTGGAATCTCAATACCAGCTATAAGCGCAATCACAGCACAGCTTGGCAAAAAATTAGGCATGGGCTCTGTGATGGGCTTATTCAATACAGCATTCGGCATTGGAGGCGGCATTGGCCCAATCATTGCTGGGCTGATAATGCTTGCAACAAGCTTGACATTTGTTTTTGTTTCGTCAGCAGTTATTGTTTTGGCAGGAACAATTATGTTTTACTATTTGATGAAAAACAATGTTGAGTATAAGAATAGAAAAGTTTTAACTGATTAAATAAAAATGGACATCTTTGCTCATGGATTATGGAGTTATGCTGTTTTCCATAAGAAAAAATATGTTTGGCTTGCAACTTTGTTTGGAATTCTTCCGGATATATTGTCTTTCGGAATCATCTTTATCATTAATTTAATCAATGGAAACTTTCACAGAGGGCCTCCTCCAATAAATACGTTGCCAAAATGGCTTTTTGCTGCCTACAACATGACGCACAGTTTTGTGGTTTTCATTGTTGTGTTTCTGGTTATTTATTTAATAACAAAAAAATGGTTTTGGCCTTTGACGGCATGGGGCATTCATGTTTTGATAGACATACCGACTCATTCATTCAGATTTTTTCCAACGCCCTTCTTGTGGCCATTATCGAGCTATAAATTTGACGGCATTAGCTGGGCAATTCCTTGGTTTATGATTTTGAATTATGGAAGTTTGATGATAGTCTTTTTGCTTATTGCACATAATAAAGCCAAAGAAAAGAAACTTACAATAAAATTTAAAAAACATTAAAAAATACTAAACATATGAACAAGAGAACAAATAAGCCGAAAAGTTTATATACTACTTTTACTACTTAGTGGAATTAGTGGTAAAAATGCCAATATCAATTAAAATAAGCGAAGACAACTATAAAATGCTGTGCTCCCTATCAGGAAAATTAAGGGAAAAGTTGCATAAGCCAGTTTCAATAAATGAAGCTATAAGCTACTTATACAAACGAAAAGAAATAAGCGATTTAGCTGGCGCATGGGATATGAGTGATAAGGAAGCTAGGGGATTTATGGGGGAGCTAAAAAAAGGATGGGGCAAATGGAAGATAAAATCTGCTTAGATACGGATTTTCTTGTGAATTTTTTGAGAAACAACGAGGAAGAGATAGAATTCATCAAGAAAAATGAGGTGAATAAGGATTTAGCAACAACCTATATCAACATTTTCGAGCTTTATTATGGGGCATATAAATCCAATAAAAAAAACATTAATCTTAAAGCAATATCAGTTTTATTAAGCAGGATAAATATCTTGAACTTTTCTAACGAGTCTGTTCAGAAAGCTGGCGAAATCCTAGCTAAATTGGAAAGAGAAGGAAAGTCTATCGAATTTAGGGATATTTTCATAGGAACAATAGCTTTAGTTAACAACTACTGCATTAAAACTAATAACATTAAACATTTCAACAGAATAGAAGGATTAAACATTTTAGATTAAAAATCTTGAAAAAAACTAATCATATGTACAAAATAGATAAACTTATTGAAGACTATAACAACAAAAAATCCAAAATACAAGAAAGATTAAATCAATTTGAGAAATTCTTCAATGAGCCATATTCTTGGTTCTATAGAAATGGAGAATTAATTTTATTACCTGTTGAAACAAAAGATGATTATAGATTATTTGAAGAGCTTGCTTTTTGTATTTTCACAGCGAACACAAGCGCTGAGATGGGTTTAAAAGCGGTAGATGCTGTTAGGTATGTTCTGATTAATGGGATTGCAGATGAAATGACAAGAAGGCTGGAAGGAGTTTATCGCTTTAATAATGTAAGACCTGCGCATATTGTTCATACAAGGAATTATTTAAAAAACTCAATAAATTTTCAATTAAAAAACAAAATAAGCTCATTCAAAAACAAAAATGAGCTTAGAGATTTTTTTGCTTTAAACAAAGATATAAAAGGAATTGGTTATAAAGAAGCGTCACACTTTCTAAGAAACATTGGATTTAAAGGGTACGCAATCTTGGACAAGCACATAATAAACTCGTTGCATGAATTTGGCGTCTTAAAAACAAATGAAAAGCCAAAGAACAATAAAGAATATTTAGAAATTGAAGAGAAGCTCAAAGATTTCTCAAAAGATATAGGCATTGACATGGATGAGTTGGATTTACTTTTGTGGAGCAGAAAGAATGGAAGGATTTTGAAGTAAAGAATTTTTATTTTAGATGTGTCTTATTATTGATATTTAATAATAATGCGTTAGGAAAGATGGAAAATCAATCATAAAAACATTAAATTTACATTCAATAAAAATAATACTAATCCAATATTGAAAAAATGCCCCAATCATCAATCAAAAACATCGATAAAATAATAAAACTTCTTAAAGAAGAAATAAAGCAATTTAAAAATCCAATTGCAACAGAAATAGGAGAAAGTACAAAAGACCCGTTCCTTGTGCTTATTTCGTGCATCTTAAGCTTAAGAACAAAAGACACGACAACAGGACCAGCATCAAAAAGATTGTTTGATTTAGCTAATAATCCATATGATATGTT
>JACPMP010000066.1 GCA_016185915.1 Candidatus Woesearchaeota archaeon | reverse complement strand
CTCAAAAATAACAATCTTGAATTCAAAGCCATCAATTAATATAACAACTCTTTCAATAACAGTTTTGGAAACTCAGCTTGTTAATATCTCACTAAATGCTTCTGATTTAGATAATGAGCCATTAACATTCACGTCAAACAAAACTGAATTTACTATTTTAAATAATGCATTGTTATGGAGCACTAATCTAACAAATAGTGGAGATTATAAAATAAACATCACTGTCAATGATAGTGTAGAAATTGACTCAGTAATTGTAAATGTTACAATCATAGACGCAAGAGATTTAGACAATGACGGCAATCCTGATTTTAATGACACTGATGATGACAATGATGGAATAAATGATACTGATGATTTTCTGATTGGAAATCTATCGTCAATAAACACAACTACACCATTAAATGTAATAATAAATTGGACATCAAACTTATCCAAATTATTTAATGGGACATTTACAATAAATATAACAAATGGAAGTGACTCAATTATAGAGTTCAATTTTACATTTAATTCTTCAAATATTCTTGATTTTGGAAATCTAACCATTAACAGAACAACAAACGGCAGTAGCGCAGTTTCAATCAGAGGCAGCATAAATTTGTTCAATTCTAAAAAAACTGCATTTCTTGAAAAAATAAACACAACTGCTAAATCAGTTTGTATAAAGGATGCAGATGTCAGCTTTGCATCAATAAGTTCAGCATGTGATTCCTTAAATGAAACCTTAGTAAATTGTGATAATGTAACCTCTGGACAATATACCTGCTTCGATACTGGTTTAAGGTATAAAGTGACTGGATTAAGCCATTCTGCTGTGAAAGAGCAATGCAGGGATGTGGATGGGGACGAATATGGAGAGGGATGTTCATTGGGAACGGATTTTTGCGACACTAACCCAAGCCAGCACACAAGTGATGGATGTAATCCTCCAAGCTCTGGCGGTGGAGGAGGAGGCGGTGGTGGCGGAGGAGGCGGAAGCGGAGGTGGTGGTGGAGCAATTTTCGTCTGCAATATGGATTGGCAATGTGATGAATGGTCATCTTGTTTTGATGGATCACAAACCAGAAAATGTGATTTTGTAAAAGTTCCACAGCATGCGCAGGATACACAATGTCCGAGCTTGTCAAATGCCCCAATTTCAAGTCAGAAATGTGAAGTGCCAAGACAAACAGCTTTAGCAGCAGAAGCTTGCAACGATGGAATACAAAATCAGAATGAGGAAGGCATTGACTGCGGTGGTATTTGTAAGCCATGTGAAACAGAGAAGAATTTAACAGAGAGTGCTGTGCAAAAAGAGCAAATAAATCAGCCAACCGGATTTGCCATTAAAGATATAATAGGCACTAAGTCTAATATTATAATCGCCGCAGTGTCCTTTATCACTGTAGTTATTGTTGTATTCGCAGGAATTAAAATCTACAAGCGCAAACAATAATAAAATTTAAATAATAGTGTGTTAGTTTTGTATTTAAAAGAGGTTTGTTAATGGCAGAAAACAGAATGAATATTTTTGAAATCGTCCTTTTGCTTGTTGGAATAGGGGCTGCTGTTCTCGGATTCAATCTTATAAATCAGGTTTATAATGCTGAAAATGGTCAGTTAAGCTGGCTGATGGTTATTGCAATTTTCAATTGGCTTACCTTGCTGATTATGTTCATTTTGCTTAGCTTGATGGTTGACGTGTCAAAGAAAGAATTAAGCGAAATCAAGACGATGATTTATCTTCTTTCTGAGAATAGGAGAAAAAAATGATAAAAATCAAAAAAAATTTATTAATTATAATGGTTATAATGCTTGCAAGTATAGTTAATGCGACTACAATAATTGATGATACTGACAGCAACTGGAATTCTGGAACTCAGCGTGGTTTTCAGGTTTTAGGAATAGGGGGAGCAGCAAACTTATCCTCAACAAACACCTCAGGCCATTTTGCGAGTCAAATATTTGATTCAGTAAATACTAATGCTAATTGGACTAATATAACCCTAACAACAGAAGTGCCTTATCAAACAGATTTAGAGGATTTGAAGAATGAAAATTTAACTTTGTTAATGCACTTTGATAATTCAACTAGTGAAAATGACACTTATTTTGCTGATTTCTCACAATATAATAATTTTGGAAGTTGCTCTGGAACAGGTTGTCCACTTATTAATAAAACCACTTACAAGTTTGGAAAAGCTGCTTTGTGGTTTGATGGCACTAATGATTGGGTAAATTTAAGTGATGTTGATGTGCAGAATAGCGGTGCTGGGTACAGTGTAGAAGTTTGGGCTAAACACACTGCAACAAGTTTTAGATTTTTAGTTGGTAAGAGAGATTCTGGAACTTCGAATGGTGAATGGAGTTTTTCTATAAATAATGCAGGAAATGATTTAGCATTTAATACATGGGTCAGTGGTGGAACTAATGATAACCTACAATCTCCAAGTGTCGGAATTAATGACAATAATTGGCATTATTTAGTTGCTACTTTTAGTGTAAGTGATGGTGTCAAAAAAATTTATGTTGATGGGGTTCAAGTAGCAACAAGCACAACAACAAGCGGAACTCCAGCGGGGACATCAGCTTCTTTAATGATTGGTCAAGTACAACAATATTATGGCAGTGTTGATTATTGGTATAACAATGTATTAGACGAAGTAGCAATCTGGAATATGACTTTAGAAAACACAACAATCAGAGAGCATGCCTTAAGAGGGACATATAAACTTAATTTAAGTGTTCGTTCTTGTGATGATGCTCTATGTTCAGGAGAAACATATACATCAATTTTAACAAATGCAAGTAATAATAAAACATTTATGAATCTTGCAAAAAACAGATACTTCCAATATAACATAACTTATTCAAATGAAAGTTCTTATGGAGTAAGGCTTAATGTGAATAATGTCTCGATTAGTTATTTTAATGTTGTAGTTGATACAACAAAACCGATTATTAACGGAACTTTAAACAAACCAACAAGCAATATAGTGCAGAATGACATAATAAATGCTTCGTTCAATGTGACTGATGAAATAGGTTTAAACTTTGGACAGATTGTAATAAATGATACAGGTGTAAAGAAATTTTTTAATTTTACCTTATCTGGGACAGCTGACGAATTTAATCAAATATTTACTATTAATTGTGGTATTGGATGTGTTGTTAATTTAACTGGCATTGCAAGAGACACAAGCAATAATCTTCAGCAGAATACAACAATTTTTACAGTTGCTTCTTCATGTGTCTGATTTGACATTTATATAGGATCAAAGTCGTAGTATGTCAAAAACACTACGCACTAAAGTACGTAGCGTGTTTTTGAGCATGCTCGGAAATCGCTGGCTTTCCCTACACTAAAAGTAGTAGGATGTACGCCTTAGCGATTTCCGACATATTAAAAACTTTGTAGAACTCAAAAATTTCAATATCTTGAGTAATTTCTATTTTGCAGCTACTGTGACTAACTCCATCTTTTCTATATCGCTTAAATCCACTAACGGCTTTGGGAATTTATCATAATCATCCAGTATTCGATTGCATGCTGTGTTAACCCAGCATTGTATAAATGGAAAGTTTTCAATTTGGCTAAAATCCAATGTATCAAATGCGAAAATATAGCAGTTTTTTTCCTTTAGCTGTTTTTTTAATTCCACTGCTTTCCTGAAATTATTTTGGCCTGGCTTTAATGAAACCAAAATGCCAACTTCTGTCGCTTCTAAAAATTTTAGATAAGCCCCTTTTCTCTTCATGTTGTATTTTTCAACTTCTTTTCTATCTATTTTTGATAGAATAGCATTTATTGGCTCATAGCAAAAAACATCCTTGTCAATATTTAAGGCAATTCCTAAGGGATGAAATTTGCCAGTTCCAATATAAAGGAAAGCATCAACTTTATCCTTGATTTTTTCAGCTCCTCCAACATCACACCCTAAAAGTTGAGCATCATATTTTTGTTTTATTTTATCTATAAATATGATTTTTCCGCTGCTTTCAAGATATTGCTTGATTTCATCAATAAAATCAAGAAACTGGACAGTTGTGGCCAACCCAATGGTTTTTGGCAATATTTTTGCATCTAAGTTTGACAAATCTATTTTGCCTTTAAATCTTGCCTCAACCATCATTATTTTCATAAGAGAATGAGTTATATTTTAAGGTATATAAAGTTTTTGAGGGATTATGCAGTTAGTTTATTGAAATTTTAGAATCACTCTAATCTTATAAAAAACCTTTTCTATTTCTTGATTATTATAACCGCTTTTAATCAAAGCATTTTTTATCTGTTCTTCAAAAACGAATTATTTAAATACATAAACAAATATATGTGCAGGATATATGGAAAACAAAATCAAGGAAGCTAATACCTTATTTGAACAGATTAGTAAGCAATTATCGCCCCGATATAGAGGAAAAATAATAGCTATAGATATGGATAGTGGTGATTATTTTATAGGCAACTCTGAGCTTGATGCCTACAAAAAGGCAATAAAACAATATCCTAACAAAAAGTTTGTGTATAAAAGAATAGGCTTTAATTCTACGCATTTTGTTGGGGCAATGTAATGAAAGGTTTATTTAAGTTTGGAAGTCCTGTAATTGAGTTATCTATTGAAGGAAAAATGATTATGATGCTATTGGATACGGGTTTTAACGGTCATATTATGTTGCCTCAAACAATAATAGATGAACTTAGTTTGGATCAGATTGGCATTTCTGATTATTCAACTGCAAGCGGAGATTATATAGTAACAAAAGTCTATAAAGGGAAAATAACGTTTTTTAATGAGGAATTAGAAGTTCCAGTTTTATCTACAGATGCAAATTTTTCCCTAGCAGGAATGGAATTATTCCATGAATGTAAGATTGTTATTGAAAGACATAAAAACATTTTGGAAGTCATTGAGTCTAAATAATTTCAGTTTTTTTAATTATTATTCTAACCTTCTAAAAATTTCTTCTATTTCTTGGTTGTTGTAATTATTTTTAATCAAGGCATCTCTTATTTGCTCTTTAACATAATTTCTTAAGGCACTAATATTTTGTTGTTGACGTGTTTGCATAATCTCCTTATGAGATTTTCTTCTTTTGATTTCAATAAAGGTTAACAAACCAAATATTAAGATTAAAGGTAATGAGATGTAGAGCCAATTGATATTTAGTTTTGATTTTTTTGTTTCTTCTTTTGTTTGTTGTTTTGATTCTTCTATTGATTTTGCCACGCCACTTTGTATATATTCTTTACAATCGGAATCCGTATCTGCAATGCAGTCTGGATCGCAAATGTCATCATTTTGATTATCGCACCATCCATCTTTTGAGCCAGAAGGACAATCATTTGGACAAGTTAAATAAGTCTCATAAGAATTGCATATTCTATCTTCATTACACATCAAGTTCTTGATATTTAAAGTAAAAATGATTTTATCATTATGCAACATATTCATTGTGTCCCATTTTGAGTTGCAGGGCTTTCTTGCTGATAACGGAATTGAATCAACATCACCATCAGGAACATCAAAAACATAAAATATTACAGGAAGATATATTTTATCAACTATGTTATTTGCTGAATCAAGAAATAGTAGTGTATAATCAGATTGCTTTAATTCATTTGTATCTTCTCTTCCATTATAAGAATTGATTTTGTGGAATTGAACTGTATCATTTTTATAAATAAAAAAGTCAAATTCGCAGATTGGTTCTGCTATAACAAAATGTATGTTTAATATGAATAATATTGCAATTATTAAAAATTTAATTATGCTTTTCATCCTACTGCTTCATAACCTCCTGTATTGTCGTAGCCACATCTATTTAATAAATAAGCACTCCCCATGATAGAATAGTGAGCATATCTAACACAAAGGCCCTCTATTTGTAGGTATCCGCTATAGTCCCTAAAGGTCGGATTGCCCTGACAAAGTGCACTAGACCTTGGACAATTATCAGGAAACCTATTTTTGCAAGTAATCCCAAATTTTATTCTAAGATCATTGTCTTCAATTTCATAATAAACATAATTATATTCATCACAAAGATCGTATGTATGTCCTAATTCGTGTGCAACTGTGTCGTGACTTTGCCATCTTGCATAAATTGCTTTGTGCCTGAAACTAGTAAAGCCTTCAACTGGAGTGTTAACGTTAACATTATTTGACAAACCTATAACCCTATCATAACTCTTTCCATAAGGGCGCATATAATCATCAGAACAATCTTTTATTTTTTGAAGGTCATCTAATAATTCTGGAGGATCATAAAAACCGGTATTGCGATTAAATATTTCTTGAATGTTTGGGCCATCTGCATTTAAATTCGCTACATCACAATTGGAATTTACATAGTATATAGGAACATAAACAAAACCAACCCTTCTAAACTTAAATTTAGAAATATCTTGAAAGAAAATTGCTTGTTCTCTTGCTTTTTGCTTAAATGCTTGATAATTACTCCAGCCAATTGGAACGAAGACAAAATAATAATCACAAGAAAGAGGCGAGTCGCAGTTATGCTCTATTATATCATTTATCGAATATTGTGGTGGCGTATTTGCACTTGTTCCTCCACTAACCCTCAAATAATTAGCTCTCTGCTTAATATAAGTCCCACTATCAATTCTTCCATCCGGATATGAGCAAGGGACATTGGTTGGTTTTAATTGGATTGTAAGATTGTATATTCCTGGAGTTTCAGAACCTTGAAAAGTGTAATGAGTTATCTCGCCATTAATTGGACTTAGAAATTGACCTAATGGATAGTTATTCAAGTTATCATTTATAGACCTAACATCAATGTAGATATGCCTATTGTAATCCCCAATATAGACACAAACATTTGTATTAAGTGGCTCATTATTAGTTAATGTATATCGCCACTCTAAATAATTTTCGCCTTCTCTAGAGGAATATTCAGCTAAATTATTGATAGAATTTCGTTGTGATGGATTAATAGATTGTCTGTTAAGAGATGTATCTAAAGTTAAACTTTCTCCAATAGCATATACATAACCAACTAAACAAAATAATGCTATTGCCAATGTTATTGCTTTTTTAAACATTTTAAGGCCATTGATTTAATGGCCCTCCTAAATTAGGGTTTGAAGTACTTCCTGAAGGCGGATTTGTTCCAGTTCCACTTGTTGCCGATTGTCTTCCACTTCCACTTGGTTCACTCCCCCACTCACTTACCTTAACATAATTCCCTTTCCCTTCTAATCTTAAACTAATTTGATTGTTTTTAGAAGTAATACAAAGCACATCACCATCAACAGATATATTTCCTGCATAAAATGATTCCTTTGCTATTTTTTCAACCAGAAAAACATTTTTTCCAGTATTTGAGGTTATACTATCTCTTATAATTGGGTCTGTATTAGCTGGAATGGTGGGATTTCTTGTACTTTCAACAAAACAAACTTCCCTATAGCCAGCACATAATTGCATCTCTTTTCTTTTTACACTTCCATAGTCACTTGTAATGCTTTCTATTGAATTGCTCAAGTCATTTTTGAATTTAAGAAAGCATACTTGGTTTGCTCTTTTGTTGAAATTTTGGATAGCATTGTAGCCATAAATCAAGATGATGGAAGTTAATACCAAAGCTAGAATGTAGATAAATATTTGGCTATAAATTTGTGCTTTTTTCATTAATTTAATTTAGTTTCAATGACAATATTTTAAGTTTTCTATTTTGAGCATTAAAATTCCTTTTCACCACATCAAAGTATAAACAATCATTTTTAAATATAACACACAATATTGAATATAATGGCTGAGTTAAAGAGGACTCTTGGGTTTTGGACTATACTTTCATTGTCTATTGCCTCAATAATGGGCACTGGCTTGTTCTTTGGAGCTGGGATAGGCTCAAGTTATTCTGGAAATGCTTCAATATTGGCGTGGATTATTTTGAGCATTGTTGCTATTTACATTAGCATGTATTTTGCTGAATTGGTGTCAATGTACCCAAAAGCAGGAGGCATTTATGAGTTCAGCAAGCATGCGTACAATAGGTTCTTCTCTTTTTTAATGGGATGGATTGCGTGGCTTGTGGGAAATTTAACAACAGCATTGCTTGTTGTTGCTGCGATTGACTATATAATTCCAGACCCTGCGCAGTTCTGGTTG
>JACPMP010000128.1 GCA_016185915.1 Candidatus Woesearchaeota archaeon | reverse complement strand
TTAACAAGAAAAATTAAAGTATATAAAGATTTTGGAAATTTTATGGAATGGAGATAGACTCTATCTCTTATGCAATCTTTTTTACACCTTGATAAGTAACCATCTCTTTGATTGTTCCTCCACTAGGTATCATTGGTAGGCAATTCTCGTATGGATCTACTTTAAAGCACACAAGGTATGGTCCTCTTGTAGTTAAAGCTTTTCTTATTGCTCTTTCAACTTGCCTTATGTAATGCACCTCTTCTGTTGGAATTTTGAATGCTTTTGCCATATCTACAATTGGGGTATCATCATCAACAGAAAGCTGAGTGCCTTGGTGGACTATATCATACCATTGCCTAACCATACCACCTGGTGTGCCGTTTTCTGCCTTGTTGTCAATTACAAATACCTTAATATTTGCATTTCTTCTTCTATACAACTTCAACGTATGGGGCAACATCCAAAAGCTCTCATCACCCACTATCACTGATACTGGCTGATTATTATTTTCGTACTGAAGTACTTTGTGGATACCAAACGCCGCTGACATTGAATATCCCATTGTGCCAGAGCCGCCACTAGTATCAAATCCATGTGGTTGAGAAGCCAAGTACATCTGCGCAGCCCACATCTGGTGCTGACCAACATCCCCTACTACTATATGTCTTCCATCTGTAAGTTGATAAATTTTTTCAATTACATATTGGGGCTTAATTACATTAGAGTTTGTAAAAAAAGAAATTGGAGGCATTGATCTTGCATAGCTTATGACCCTTTCAACTAATGAAAGTTGCCTGTGCAAATCCGAGCGACCATCGTAATCTAGCGGACAGTCTTCTTTCAATTGGGCAGTTTCATCGTCCCATCTCTTCAAGTCTGGTCCTGGTCTTCCATCTACCAAAAAGTTAAGCGCCCTAAGAGCCTTTTTTGTGTCGCACTTAATTGTCAAATCAGGTTGTCGTATTTTACCATTATCTATTGGACCTATTCCTCTTGGATCAATGTCAATATGGGCTATCCAAGCTTTTTCTGCAAATGCTTCTGTCTTACCCCTGACTCTGTCATCAAATCTTGCGCCAACACCAATTACCAAGTCTGCCAAACCAACTGCTTTATTAGCGTATTCTGTGCCATGCATTCCTAGCATTCCTAATGACAATGTGTCACCCTCAGGAAAAATTCCTTTCCCTTTTAACGTTGTTGTGACAGGAATACCTGTCAGATCAACAAAATCTCTTAGCTCTTGCCATGCATGCTTTGCACCACCTCCCACATACAATACAGGTCTTTTTGATTTATAGATTTCCTCAATCAAAATCTTTAAGCTTTCTACAACATCATTTAAATCACCATTTGTTGTGGATGGTATTTTGAAGTCATGATTAATTTGGGAAGGATCAATCTTAGCTGTTTGGGCATCTTTTGCTACATCTATCCATACTGGACCAGGTCTTCCTGAAACCGCAAGGGCAAACACATCATAAAAAGCTCTTGGAATATCTTCTGCCCTTCTAACGTAAAATATTCCTTTGTCAATCGGGTCAACCATTTGTGTGATTGGTGCTTCCTGAAATGCCATAGTCCCAGCAACCTTTGATGGCACGTTCCCTGTAATAAAAACAACAGGCTTGGAGTCCATATATGCATCAAAAAAAGGTGTTATTGAATTAGTTGCACCAGGTCCAGAAGTTGCAACAGCTACTCCCACATACCCCAAAGAAGCAATGCCTTCCGCCATATGGCCTGCCATCTGCTCATGAGGCACATGGTCATAGCCAACAGATAATGGAGACTTAGTAAAGTATTGAAAAAATGGCAATATAGCCCCACCATGATGGCCTGCCATGTTAGATATGCCTGGGTTTTCTGGAGCTAGAGCTTCCAAAGACATAACCATCAATTCTGCTCCTGAAACTTCATCTCTTCCGTAAAGTCTATTATTAAGTCTAGTATTGAAAAGTTGTTGTGGAGTTCCTCTAAAATCAGGCTGTGTTAAGATATTCTCAACTCTTATTCTTTCTTCTAGAGTTATTGCGCTCATCTTCACTTCTCCCTAAACTCTTCCATTTTGTCATCGAAATTTGATTTCATTTTTACTAATCAATTATAATAGGCTTACACTTATAATTTTTTAAGTCCTCATGAGTTGCTCTTTCTTTTACTATTTCTTGTCTTATAGGCACCAAAAATTTATGCCTTCCTGTATCTTTTAATTCATATTTTACTTCAACTAACTGACCATATTGGTTAATTTGAGGCTGACATATCCTATTGATTGGAGCATAAATCAAAAGTAATGTTGACAATCCTATTGCTTGAAGCCACTTCTCAAACTGATCAAAATATGGTTTGACATTAAAACCTTTAGTCATTGCTTGTGTTATTAAATTACCAAATTCTAAAACATCTATTTCATCTAAAGTTCCTTTAGCTTTTTTTTCTCTTATACATCTAGCTATGTCTTCAAGCTGTTTTCCCTCATTCGGAGCTATTGGTATCATAGTTCAAATTCTTCCATTTTTCCGTTTTCTTTATTTTTTAGTTTTACCTAAAGTTTATTTAAATGCAAAGGCAAGAAAAAAATTTTATGCCTTTACAGAATCACGATAATGATAATTATAATAACTAATAGAAATGAAATTATCCTATTTTTATTTATTCTTTTATTTTTATCATTAACCCTGTTGCTCATTTTAAAAACTTAGTCTAAACTTATCATTAAAATATCTTCCTATTCTGTCACTCAATTCACCATTGTAAGCAGAAGTGGTAACATTAGTTACAACAGAACTAAATGGAAATCTAACATAATCCCAGTCAGCTCCTGTTACAGGATTTTTTCTTGGTGCAAAATTTCTGCTTATTGGATCGTATTCATGGTTAAACCTTATAGTAAAGTGGATTTTCCTTTCTGTTCTTGGTTTGTCGTTAAGTACAATATTAGCAACACCCCCATATAATCCTGCGTTTGGATTGACTGCCCTAATTGTATCCTCAATAATTGTTGCACTTTTTATTATAGCCATCTCACATCACCTTTAATGTTTTAGAATATTTTTATAACATCAAGGCGGATTTATTCCACCAGTATAATTAGCACTAGCAAAATCACAGAAATTTCTAAAATAATTTTATTGCTTTGTGCCATTTTAAATGATTAATTTAATGGTTGTATTTAAATGTTTTGATTTTTTAAGCAAAAATTTTAAATATTAGTTCAATATAACCTTATAAAAGAGATTTTCCCAAAAAAAGTGGAGGTGGAATATCAAAATGAGAATAGGAGAATGGGCATTTATTATCGGTGTATTAATAGCAATTGCTATTGGGTTGTTTTCAAATAACCTGAAGGGAACTTCAATAGGTGATTGGCTGCCGCTGGTTTTAGTAGTTCTAGGTTTAATAGTAGGTTTCTTAAACATAACAGAAAAAGAAACCACGCCATTTTTAATAGCTGCAGCAGCTTTGCTGGTAACAGGCCTTGTTGGAGAAACATTGACAACTATTCCGCAAATAGGCGGTTACTTGGAAGGTATTGTGAAGCAAATTGGGGTGTTTGTAGCACCAGCAGCCATAGTTGTTGCATTGAAATCCATACAATCATTGGCTAAAGGTTAAATCTTCTTTCTTTTTATTTTATTTATTTTCATATTTTAAGGTTATTCAACTATGGAAAATGCACTTTATATGAATGATTCTTATTTAAAAGAGTTTGAAGCAACTGTCGAAAGCGTTAAAGATGATAAGTTTGTAGTTCTTGATAAAACTGCCTTTTATCCATCTGGCGGTGGCCAGCCACATGACACGGGTGTTATGATTTGCAATGGCGAAGAATACCCAGTTGTTTATGTTGGCAAATTTTCTGGCAAGATAAGCCACGAAGTAAGCAAGTCTGGTTTAGAGGTTGGTGGTAAAGTTATTGGCAGGATTAACTGGGAAAGAAGGTACAAGTTCATGAGAATGCATACTGCTGCTCACCTTCTTATTTCAATATTCAACAAAGAGTCCAATGTCTTGATAACAGGCAACCAGATTGATGAAGACAAGACGAGAATTGACTTCAATATGGAAAATTTTGATAGGGAAAAGATAATGGAATATATTAAAACTGCCAATAATATAATAAAACAGGATTTACATGTCAAAACATACTACTTACCAAGAGAAGAGGCAATGAAAATCCCGGGCGTTGTCAAGCTTGCAGTTGCCTTGCCCCCAGATGTGCATAACTTAAGAATTGTTGAGATTCCTGGAATTGATGTCCAAGCAGATGGCGGAACCCATGTTAACTCTCTTTCTGAGATTGGGATTATAGAATTTATAAAAGCGGAGAACAAGGGAAAAGATAATAGAAGGGTTTATTATACTGTTAAGTAAAAGGATTAACAGCATTTATCCAAGGCATTTTAAAGTCTTTGACATTTTCAGTATAGATATTAAAAATTCCATTTTCTCGCATTGTTGCTACTAACAAAGAATCCCAAAATGAAGCCTTGAATTCTTGCATAGTGCTTAATGCAAGATGTATTGTTTTGGCATTATAATTTATTTTTTTGAACCCCTCAAACTGAGTCATTTTAATAACAAGATTCTTGGCTTCCTCAACATCCAATTTGCCTTTTTTTGTAGTTGCAAATACAAACTCAGCAAGGTTTTGATTTGATATGGCAAAGTCTCTTGTGCCAAATATACACTGATTCAGGATGTTTTTAGCTTTATCTTTTTTAATGCTTTCTTCCTTTTCAAAAGCATAAACCAATATATTGGAATCAATTAAAAACAAATCTTTAGATTCTGTCATAAATTTCGTCCCTATTAAATTTCCATCCTTTTAATGAATACAAACCTTTGTCCATCATCTCTTTCATTTCAGCAGCTATCCGTCTTTGTTTCTCATCGCGAATCCATTTTTCCATTGCTTCCCCTACTGCTTTACCTAAAATACCTTTGCCCTGCCCTAGCTTTTTCTTAACAGTTTCTCTGAATTCTCTATCTACTTCGTCCTTTACACTTATAGTTATTGTTGCCATGATTATTTATTTAGATATTGCAAGTATTTAAATGTTTTGGAAATGTAAATAGATAATTAATATGACTTTATAGTAGTAACAAGATAGAAAGATTTATAAAGGATGATTCTCATATTTATGATATGGATAGAATTAACTTTGTAACGAGCACATCTAGAACACTTGATGATAAATTATTGGGCGATGTATATTCAGTAGTTGCTCCGTCAATGAGGTCAAATAGTGGGTACTATGACCCTTCAAGCATAGAAGTTGCTCTACAAGCTTACGAACCCCATAGATTTAGAGAATGGAGCCAACCTTTGTTGTTGTCTATTTTTGCATATGATGGTGAAAAAATGGTTGGAACTGGATTCTTAAAGCACAGAAAATTTGAGAATGTTACTACAGAAGCAGGCGGTTACCTATTTGGAGGTTTTATTCTTCCAGAATACCAAAGACAAGGTATTGGAAGAAAGATTATTGAAACGCAAATAGACCATGCAAAAAGAATCGGTATTAAAGTTTTGAGAGGTAATGCAAGCGAAGCATCGTTAAAGTTACTTCAAGACCTAGGATTTGTTGAAATTGGTAAGCATGAAGATGACGCATTAAAGAGTAAAGATGGTGCAAAAGCTGAATTGCATACTGTAGAATTAAAGTTACAATAAAAATTAAGAATTAATTAATCAAAATGCTAAACCAATCAATCCAAATCCTAAAGCAAATGCAGTACACAAGCGGGCTTTTTGCAGCATCAAGGCTAAATGTTAAAACGGGCTACAATCTTGCTTGGATTAGGGACAATATTTATACTGCTATTGGCTTGGAAGCTGCACGGAAATACAGCATTGTAAAGAAAACTTTGAGGGCTTTGCTTGATGTCTTTCTAAAGCATGAATACAAAATAGACTGGGCTATAAAGGAAAAGCCAAAGTATCACTACCAATACATTCATGCACGATATGACCCAATTACAATGGAAGAGATTTGGGAGCAATGGGGCAATAAGCAGAATGATGCAATCGGTGCCTTACTGTTTAAGATAGGCGATTTGGAGCAAAAAGGAATAAAAATTATTAGAAATCAAAACGACTTAAGAATTCTGCAAAAATTAGTTCACTACTTGCAAAGAATTGAATACTGGCAAGATAAAGATAATGGAATGTGGGAGGAAAATGAGGAAGTCCATGCTTCTTCAATTGGAGCTTGTGTTGCAGGATTGAAGAAAATAAGCAAGATTGTTGATGTTCCAAAAGAGCTAATACAAAAGGGAGAAGAAGCTTTAAACAAAATTCTGCCAAGAGAATCAGAAACAAAAGAAGTTGACATGGCTTTGCTTTCATTGATATATCCTTACAATATTGTGACAAAAAAGCAAAGAGATACAATTCTAAAAAATGTAGAAGAAAAATTAGTTAAAGAAAAAGGAGTTATTAGGTATATTGGCGACAAATACTATTACAAAAATGGAGAAGCGATGTGGACAAAGGGATTGCCTTGGCTAGCGATAATCTACAAGCAATTGAATAAACCCAATAAATACGCTTTTTATATGAGAAAAACAAAAGAAGCAATGAATGAAAAAGGAGAACTTCCAGAGCTTTACTATGCAGATGGAAAAGAATACAATGAAAACTGCCCATTGGCTTGGAGTCAGGCTTTGTTTGTTGTTGGGTTGAAAGGTTGAAATGGCTGATTTGGATGCTTTATTGTCAAGAAGAGAATTGGTTGTAGGCGCAGGCGCTTTAGCATCTGGTTTATTCATCCCAGCAAATGTAGTTGCTCAAAAAAGAACATCTTATTTAGAGGCTATAAATGGAGATGCAAAAACAAAGGGGGTTGTTGCGAAATACCACCAATAACTCAATGCCTTAATCTCCAAAGCTCTAAAATAAGTTCTTATTTGGTGCTTTAAAGCAACCAATCCAAGATAAGTTTTTCTGCATCTATCCTTAACAAATCTTACCTTGTTATCT
>JACPMP010000127.1 GCA_016185915.1 Candidatus Woesearchaeota archaeon | reverse complement strand
CGACCTCATACAGCGCTGAAATGGGAGATTTTAGAGACACCAACACAGGCTTTTTGGAGAAAATTTAAAAAATGAAACGAGTTGTTAAGATGTCGTCAGGAAATAATAAAAGGATAGAACAGGTGGAGTTTGATTTTGTGCAGAAGAATTTTTATTATTTTTAGAATGTGTCAAAAACCACAAGTCAAAGACTGGTGAGATGCAGCGAAAGCTTGATGTGCCTCTACATTACTGATGGTTTTTGAGCATCTCAAAAATGTTCACATTTTTGATGATTATCGAAAGTCTATGATTTTCGGGAATGATCGGAAATCCTTCGGATTTACCGACATCATCGGAAATCTATTGATTTCCGAGATGCTCAAAAATTTTCCATAATATACAAGTACATTGGCTTTCGGCCACTAGTCGTAGACTAGGGGAAAATTTTTGACATTTTACAAAGAAAAGATTAAGATTAGATTTATTATATTGATTAATTTAGATAAAGTTTTTCCAAATCTTTTACTAGGGGCGTGTTTACCCATATTCCTACATCATAAGTGGGATTAACTTCACTGTCATCAAGAACCATAAATATCATTTCCTTGCCATCAACAATGCAGAATCTTGCTTTTGTGGCTGTGTTCCTTACTTCTGCAAAATGTTTTATTTCATCAATATAATTTTTTGTTTGGCTGTTTATTTGCGTTAAAATTTTCACATTTACATTTTTCTTTTTTAGTTTTTCAAATAATGATTTAAATTGTTTGACCAAATCAATAAATTCTTTTTGTGTTGTTGATATTAAAATATATTTTTCCGCATTCTTCAGCATATATTCAACATGATTATACAAGTTATGCCTTCCCCTTAAAGAGCCGCTTAAATCAGCGGGCTCTACAAGCTCAACTCCTTGTGTGTGCAATGTGCTTAACTCATCAATTATATCATTATTCTTCAAGTCGCTTAATTTCTTTATTTCATCCTTTGCGTACTCCTGAACGTTCTTCTTTACTCTTTCCACCACTTCTTTAGGCGGAACAGCTATGTACTTTATCGGCTTGCCAAGCTTCATTACAACAAATCCCTTCTTCTCAAGAGATTCAAGAACATCGTAGCTTCTCGATCTTGGGACATTGGCTATGTCGCTCAGCTCTCCTGCTGTTGAGACTCCTCTGCTAAGCAGAGCAGTCCAGATTTTGACTTCATAGCTATTTAAACCAAGGCTTTTAAGTTGTTTTTCCGTTTTTAATGCAAGCATTTGTTAAGGTGGTGTTGTGCAATTTAAAAATTTTTTGTTTTTTATTATTGAATAGTAATAAATGACACCACATACCCCCTCCCTTCTAGTGGAATTTTTGATTATTGTTTTTGTGGGATCATATAAAATAATATTATATAAAGTTTAGTTTCTATATAGAAAATAAATATACCCAAAAACAACAAAATAAACAACACAATTTCCATAGGAAATCGGAGGGTGGTACTAATAAAGAAAATATTTAAATACCTACGTTTCGTTTGGAAATTTATGGTCGAAAAGGGGTTGGAAACGTTTTTTGAGTTGTTTCTAAGGAAAGAAAGTGTCTTTTTTGATAAAAAAGTACTTCAATCTGCTTATATTCCCGAAACAATTCTTCATAGGGAAGAACAGACAAAACAAATAGCTAATATCCTAGCTCCGATGTTAAAGGGAGACAAACCTTCCAATGTCTTTATTTATGGCAAAACAGGGACTGGAAAAACATTAACAGTTAAGCACACAACACAAAAGTTAAGTGAGGTAGCTGAAAGAGAAAACATACCCTTAAGGGCTTTATATATTAACTGTAAGCTTAAGAGAAGCACAGATACGGAATATAGGGTAGTTGCGCAATTGGCAAGAGAGCTTGGCAAATCAATACCCCCTACGGGGTTGCCAACAGAAGAAGTATACAGGGCATTTTTCAAGGCATTAGACAGACAAAAACAAAACCACGTCCTAATTTTAGACGAGATAGACCAACTAGTTACAAAAACCGGCGACAATGTACTCTACAATTTAATAAGGATAAATGAAGACATAGATTCACAAATATCAATAATAGGAATATCAAACGATATAATGTTTGTTGACAACCTAGATCCACGAGTAAGGTCGTCCCTTTCTGAAGAGGAAATTGTTTTTCCACCATACAATGCCTTGCAAATCCAAGCTATTTTGAGGAAGAGG
>JACPMP010000126.1 GCA_016185915.1 Candidatus Woesearchaeota archaeon | reverse complement strand
ATTCAAATTCTTTCACTATAAAGACAAGCAAAACAAAAATTGTCACTTTAAATTTTTCTTCTTTTGATGAAAATCAAAAAATAGAACAGCAGCCGGGGGTTTATGTTGGCAAATTAATTGTTAAATCTGAAAAAGCAACTAAAGGCGTTCCTATAGTTGTTGAGATTGAAACAAAGAATGTGCTTTTTGACATGAACCTCAACCCAGTTGCAATTGAAAGAAGGGTTAAGCAGGGCTCTGACACAACAATCGAGGTGCGCTTGTTTAATCTTCAAAGTATAGAATCAGCCAATGTTGATGTTGAATACTTTGTTAAAGATATGAATGGCAATACAATTTTGACTGAAAGCGAGACTGTTGTTGTAAAAACCCAAGCTTCTTTCTTCAAGACAATATCTGTGCCTAAAAATTTGAAGCCAGGCCCGTATGTTTTTGCTGCGCAAGCAAAATTTGGCAATTCAATCGGAACAGCGAGCTATTTGTTTGATGTGGTTGGTCCAGAAGCTGAGGCAAACTTTGTCCAGTTTTGCAAAAATAGTATTTTATGCCTAGGACTGTCATTAACGACAATACTTCTATTGTTTGCTTTAACTGCATACTTCTACTTTTTTATTGGCGCATACTTGTACGAGAAAGTTACTGGTGTTGTCACATTGCCTAGAAAAAGAAAAGAGAAAGCAGTAACTGAAAGAGCTGAAAAAGTTGCAAAAATAAGTGTTTTTACAAAAATAAAAAACAAAATTGGAAATTGGAAGAAAGAACGAGAAAGAAAAAAAGCTGAAGAAGAAAGGTTAGAAAGAGAGGAAGAACTGCAAAAAATATCTGAAGAAAAATTGCAAAAATTTGCAAAATTAGGATATGAAAAAATAAGTCCAAGCGACGAACTCAAGGAATTTTATAATATTTTGAATGAATCAAAGAAAGCCATAGACAAAAAAGACATTTCTAAATTAAATAAGCTATATGTTAAAGCAAACGAATTATATCTCGGTTTATCTAATGTAGAAAAACAAGAGGTATATGGCAAGTTATTAGAATTATATAAACAAAAAAATCAACTTGCAAAAAAAATTGAGAAGAAAGAAGAATTAAAGAAAGGAGAAGAAAGGCGAAAAGAAGAAATAAAAAGAAGATATGATGAACAGAGAATAAAAGATTTAGAAAGAGAGAAGTTATCAAAAGAAAGAAAACAAAAAATAAAAGAATTCTTCCATAAAGTTGGTTTGTATAAAACACCTGAAGAAAAGAAACGAATTGCTTTGCAAAAGGAAAAAGAAAGGCAAGAAAGATTAAGACAAGAAGAAGTGTTAAGAAAACAGAAAGAAATTGAGCAAAAGAAAAAAGAATTGGAAAAGCAAAGACTTCTTGAGCAAAAGAGAAAAGAGGAAGAAGAGTTAAAAAGAAAAGGAGAACTTGAGGAAAAACGAAAAGAAGAAGAGAGAAGGAAAAAGCAGATTGAGGAAGAGAAAAAAAAGCAGGAAGAACAAAAAAGGCAAGAAGGGATAAAAAGGCAGAAAGAACTGGAAAAACAAAAAGCAGAAGAGGAAAAAGAGAGAAGAGAAGAGGAACTAAAAAAGCAAAAAGAGCTTGAACAAAAGAGAAAAGAAGAAGAGCAAAGAAGGATTTTAGAAGAAAAAAGGAAACTAGAAGAGGAAAGGAAAAGAAAGGAAGAGCAAGAAAAAAGGCAGAAAGAGTTAGAGAAACAAGAGCAAGAACAAACAAAGACCCAGAAACTTGAAGAGATAAAGCAGATTGAAGAAAAACTAAACAAAAATAAATCAACTATTGATTCGCTGAATTCTGAATTGAGGAAGTTGGAATCTGAAAAAAAGCTTATAGATAACAGCACAAATCAAACTGATGCTAATATAAAGAAAATTGATGATGAAATTCTCAATAAGTCAAAGCACAATAAAGAACTGAATCTACAAAAAAAATCTCTATTTGAAAATTACAAAAAACAGATTGAAGAATTAAGCAAAAAGCATGAAAACGAAAAAAATGAGAGAGATTCAAAAATAAAAGAGCTAAAAGCAAAACTAGCAGCAAAACAAACTTCATTAGTGAAAGACCTAGAAAATGACTTAAGCAAATTAAGTCCAGCTAAAAGAAAGGGTACTGAGAAATGGAGAAGATTAGAGATAAAGGCTAAGCTTAAGCTTGAAGAGCAAAATTTGGAAGAAGAAATAAAAAAATACGGCATAAAAGAAACTAATGAAAAGAAGGAAATAGACGATAATTACAAAAAATCTTTGAAGGAAATAAACGAAGAACAGAATGAGATAAAGCAAGCAATCGCTGATTTGCAAAGCCAGAAGCAGCAAGTATTGCTTGAAAAGGAACATGCTCCAAAAAATTTATTGGATAAAGATAAGGAAATACAAAAAAGAGGGCAAAAGCTTGAGAGCATTGAAAAAGAGAATGAACAACTTGGCTCAGAATTATCAAGACTTAGATCAGAGCTAAAGGCTGGTTTTAGTTTCTTTAGTAATTTAATATCTGGCTATGAAAATATAATTCAAAAGAAAGGCATAGAAAGGGGAGAGCAAAAAACAAGGCATGGAGAAGGGAAAAGAAAACAAAAAGAATTTGAAAGACAGAGAACCGAAGAAGAAAGAAGAAAGCAACAAGATGAATCAGAGAGGAAGAAAGAATTAAAGAAAGAAACTCCAGAAGAAAAGAAAGCAAAATGGTTTGAAAGTTTGTTTAATAAAAAAAAGCCAGAAATTAGATTAAAGGAAGTTAAAGAAAAGTTTGAGGAAAAAAAACCTGAGAAAAAAAGTGCTGTAAAGGGCAAAAAACTCGAAAAATTTTATAAGGTTTTGCATGATGTAAAAGATGCCATTGGCAACAATGATATTTCTAAAGCAAAGGAATTTTATATTGAGGCAAGAAATCTGTATGTTGCTTTAAGCTACGAAGAGAAAAAAGATGCTTATGGTGAACTGATGGAATTATATAATAGATTAATGAGATAATTTTTTATTTAAAACTGATTTTTATCTTAAAGCATCCTCAATTGGTTTTTTTGCCTTTGTCTGTTGCGCTGCTTTTTGAAGGTCAACGCCCAAATCTTGCAAACTTTTGATGTGCATCTGCATCAATTGCTCTACTATTGACAAAATCTTCAGCATTTCTTCTCTTTCTTTTGCTAATGTAGTCAATGCCCCCTTATGAAAACCTATCTGCTCATCTTTGCTGATTTGCTCTTTTGGCATCAAAGATAAGAAAAAGTATTAGTATTTAAGGATTTCTGAATGTCATTTCTTTTTTCTGACAAATCTTGTTTTCCCTTCTGATGTTTTCTTTTCTGTCAAATGAGGGATACTTCTATATATCTTATAAACCGGACCTGTACGCACTCTAAAATACCTTGACGTTTCATCAGGATTGAATTCATCCACTCTAGACCTTGCTCTAACATACTTCCTAACAGCATCGCTAAGACTACCTTCATATTCTTTAGGAGTTTGTGTTTGTAAACCTGTTCTTTTATACGCTACTCTTCCCTCATGCTCAATTTTTCTGAATCCCCCCATATTCTTTAATATGCGGTAAGGTATGTGACTACTAATTCTTAACTCTCTTGACATTTGAGAAGGAACGAATATATAATTAATTTCTGGATGACTTGCAATATAATTTCTAACACGAGCTGTTGGATCCTCTTTTGGTTTTTCCGTTATTTCTGTTAGTTCTTTTTCTGTTGGTTTAGATGGATATTTACCTTCGTATCCCTCTAATTGAAATTTATAAGTTTGTAAAACTTTCGTAACAGCAGCATGATCTCCACACAACAAAGCAAAACCCAATTGATGAGCCGTGTCGACTGTAACCCCTTCAAGTCCTTTCACATCACCTTCAACGATTCCCAACCTTTCTGAAAGCTCCCCCCTTTCTAATTGTAATTTCTTCAATAAGGCACCATATTGTCTACCTAAATTCTCTGCACTTCCCAATAAAACTGAATAAGGAATATTACTAACCATTGTTACAACAAAGGCGAAATCGCTTCCATTTTTAAATTTTTCTATTCTAAAGTAGTAACTCAACTTAGTAGAAAACATTTACACTATATTGTTGAGATTAATGTTTTCCAACTAAACATTTTTAAAAATCGGTCAATTACACTAAAATTATGACGCAAGTTTTAGGCATTGTCAAGGAAGGTAAACTTATCCCGGAAGATTTATGGGTAAAGTTTGTAAATGGTTTAGAGAATGATTTTGATGAGCTTGAAACTAATAATGAAAGGGCTAAAAGAGAGTTAGCCGAAGCTGTAATATTAATAGCTTTTGTTTCAAAACAGCTTAAGTGCAACTTTACTTGCTATACTGTTGGAATTGAAAACTCAGATGATATTGCATGGGCAAAAAAAGTTGCCAATGAGTATGGATTCAATTTTAAATATAAAATTTTGAGTTTAGATGAATTTGAAAATATTTTGAAAAGTGTAATCAAGATATTGGGTGATGCTGACATTGTAAAAGCTAGTGTTGGTTCTGTTTTATATTCTGCTGGCAAATTGGCATTGTCAGATGGAAATAATATTTTGTTTGGTGGTTTAGGAAGCGAAGAGATATTTGCAGGCTATCAAAGGCATGAAGAAGCATTAAAAGAAAATAATTTTGAGGCATTGCATAAAGAATGCTGGAATGGATTGAAAAATATGCGGAAAAGGGATTTGACAAGAGATTTCACAATTGCAAAGCAACTTGGAGTAGATCTGAGAACTCCTTTTCTTGATAAGGAGTTAATAAAAATTGCTATGAACGTTCATCCTATGCTCAAGCTGGATAAAAACAACAAGAAGATTATTTTAAGGGAAGCGGCAGAATTCATTGGCTTAAAGAAAGAGTTTGCATGGCGCAAAAAGCAAGCTGCACAATACGGCAGTAATTTTGTAAATGGGATTGAAAAATTGGCTAAGAAGAATGGATTCAAGATGAAGAAGGATTATCTGCAAAGTCTATTGGTAAAGTAATTTTTTGGATTTTTGAAAATTTTAATGGTAAAAATAGTTTAATGCGTTGTGAAAGAAACTAAAGTATAACTAAAAGATTGTTGTTGACTTAACTTGAAAGATCAGCTAAATTTTAATGAAATATAAATTCAATCCGTGCCCTCGGCACAAATTTTAAAAATAAATCC
This sequence comes from Candidatus Woesearchaeota archaeon, assembly GCA_016185915.1. Classification (GTDB taxonomy): domain Archaea; phylum Nanobdellota; class Nanobdellia; order Woesearchaeales; family GW2011-AR4. The sequence continues at coordinate 6,213 of JACPMP010000126.1, read as the reverse complement.
TCAAAAATAAAATGTATTACAAATTCAATGCTTACGGCCATCCAAACATTCTTGGAACACACAAAACAACATTAGAATTTACAAAAGATGATGAGCTTAGCTTAAGAGGGGACTGCATTGCTGGCGTTAATGCTGATTTTTCATTGCCATTATTAAAAAAATTTATCAAATCATTAAAAAATAAACAAGACATTATGATAACAATACAAACAATATCAAAACCAACGAAAATAAAAGAAACAATATATGCCAAGCTAAATCCTGAATTTAACAGCAATAAGGAATTTGTAATCAGAAAAACAGATTTTGTTTCAGAAAGAACTTTTGCAATAAGGGCTGATAAGGCTGCTTTTGAGTTGAATAAACAATTAATTGATTTTTTAAAAGACAAAAACAGTAAAATAAGCATAATATTAAATAAAATTTGAGTTTTATGTTATGTTAATCCTTCTAGTTTTGCCAACATAATTCAAAATTCTGCCATTGGCATATTTTCCATTTCCTAGGAAATCATTTTTATTTTTTAATATAACAAAACCATTGCAATTTTGGCATTGTTTTTCCAAATCTTCGCCTTTAAACCATTTTTTTGTTTCTTCTTCATTAAGCTCGACAATATTCTTTGTCGCTTTTGGCCCAACAATTTGGCTCCCTTCGATGCTTAATCTGATTCCAGCGTTATCTACTTCGCAAAAATACATTCCGACAGAGTTAAGCCGTAATTTTGAAATATCTATCCTTGAAATGTCCTTGCTAATAATGAAAATTCTGTTTTTGTTATTTTTTAAAAAACCATAATCCAATTTAATTTTAGCACCCCATTGTCTTCCGATTAATTCAAGAATTTCTTTGATTTCCTTGTTGTTGAGGATTTTTAGCTCTGGCATTTTTAATTAATTATTTTAGTTTACTCAAAAATTTATAATTCAATCTGCCTTCGGCAAGATTTATTTTATATGGTTTAACTATCTAATATTTAATCTGTGCTTCGCACAAGTTCTAGTGCTCGGCAAATTTGTCTGCCACTAAATTTGCCTCGCCTATTTATTCACTAACAAAATCACAAGCGGATTACTTTTATCACTTGATGAATCCAAAAGTCGCTCTCGTTTTTTGTTTTATTTTTTATTGTTTTATATTGTTGTTGTAAATTGATTGCTTACACCCAATTTTAAAAATTAAATTCCCCACATTGGATTTTTTTGTCTCATCATCTCGGCTACCTCTTTCAGAATATTGATTTCTTCCTGAGTAAGATATTTCTTAAACTCCTTCAATTTTCTGAAATGCTCTTCAGGAATTGCTGAATATAAAACATCTTCTTCATGGACTTGCCTTCCTACTGTGACATTCGGCAATGAAACCGCCACTTGTTTGCCTTTCTCAGCTTTTTCTATATTTTCCTGTTCTTGTTGAATGCTTTTGGCTTCTGTTATTACAACACCGTCATTTTTCATTAATGGAGTGCCAACCTTCAAAATTCCTGCAAGAACGTCCACACCGACAATAGCAGGATTATTCTGCCTGAAAACATAGCCCCTCAAAATCCTTATTTTACAGGGCCTGTATAAATGTTCAATCTCTTTTGCCTCTAACCTCTTTAGCTCTTCTTGCTGCCAATTCTCAAAATCCTCAATGAGCTTGTAAATTATATCGCCGCATAAGACATGTACATTTTGCGGCACTTTAATTTCAGGCAGCAATCCAACATTAAACCCAAGGACTGCACTCTGCAAAGGCTCTTTTTCATAATTTATTTCTGCATCTGAAATATCTTTTTTTGATATACTGCCTATGCTTGCTTTTTTTATTTCAATATTCTTTTCCTTTAATATTTTTGTAAGAGCTTCCAAAGAGCCAAGAGAATCAGCTTTTATGACTATTCCCTGCTTATCTGTTTCTATTATAACTTCCTCGACTTCTTTCTTGATTTCTTGCTTTACATTCTGAACCTCATCAGGCAAGCAGCTTCTCAAAGGCATGCCTGCCACAACATTATCAATTTCAGGCGCTGAAATTTTCACTCCTGTGGCTGATGTTACTTGCCTGACGGCCTTGAATTTTGCCTTTTTATCGCGCATTTCTGCCAAAGGCATTGGCTCAAACAATGCTTTGACTTTGGTGACTACTGGCTCAGCCAAAGAGCCAATCACAATCACATCATTACGCTTTAATGTGCCGTCATAAATTATTACATCAATTGTTGTTCCAAGCCCCTTTTCTTCCTTAACTTCCAAAACAGTTCCTTTTGCATTTCCTTCAACATCAACTTTCAAGCTGTCTTCAAGAAATTTCTGCGACAAGCCGGTCAAAACCATTAACAGCTCAGGCAAGCCCTCCTTTGTTTTTGCAGATGTCGGAATTATTGAGATTTGCTTTGTATAGTCTTCAACCCTGTCAAACCTTTCAGAATTAAAGCCAAATTCACTCAGCTTGCCTACTGCTTCATAAAGCTTTTTTTCAATAAGAAGCATTACATTCTCCTTCTGTTTTTGTATATTTTCCAGTAAGTTGATTTCAGAATTTGAGTTCCAACCAGGCAATAAATCAATCTTATTCAGCGCAATTACAAAAGGAGTTTTATATTGCTTTAGTATGTCTATGCATTCAAGCGTTTGGGGCTTAATGCCTTCGTTAATGTCCATGACTAAAATTGCAATATCGGCAAGATTGCCGCCTCTTTTTCTTAAGCTGGTAAAACTGGCATGGCCAGGCGTATCAATCACAACAAATCCAGGAATCCTGATGAGAAGCTTGTGTTTTTCAAGGAGATTTCCACAGATTTTTTTTATAGTGTCCATTGGTATAATAGAGCATCCGATGCTTTGAGTGATTTTGCCCGGCTCTGACTCAACAATAGAGGTATTTCTAATTGTATCGAGCAATTGTGTTTTGCCTGAGTCTACGTTGCCGACCACCACAACAATGGGCTGTCTGAGTGCCATATTACATCATATAGAAAGAAGCCAGAACAATTTTTAAATATTGTTATTGCTTATTTCCATTTGTTTTAATATGTCGAAAATATACCATTAGTCTTTGACTAATGGACGTAAGTCGAATGTGCTTGCACAAGATGGTATATTTTCGAGCATGCTCAAAAACCACTATCAATGTACCAGTAAATAAAGCTTAGCTTCATGCCACCCATCTGTGATGGGTGGTTTTTGACAAGAAACCTTTTTATTAAAAATTGATTTTTTCTTTAGTATGCATGAAATTATTCAGGAAGGGTTAATCAAATTAAAAATTCCAAAATATCAAAAAATATCCAAGGAAATGGAAGTTTTTTATAATCCTGTAATGAGTTTAAACAGGGACATTTCAATTTTATTACTTAATTCCATAAATAAAAACAATTTGCAGATAGCAGACCCTTTGGCAGCAACTGGCGTTAGAAGCATTAGGTTTTTGAGAGAATTAGGCAAAAATAAGATAAAAAAAATACACATTAATGATTATAATGAAGATGCGATAAAATTAATAAAAGAAAATTTTGCATTAAATAAAATTAATTATAAAAATGACAATAAAATAATTATAAAGAAGGATGATGCAAACCTTTTTCTTTTAAATTCCGCAGGTTTTGATTACATCGATATTGACCCTTTTGGCTCGCCTAATTTTTTGCTTAATAGTGCAATTGTAAGATTAGCAAGAAATGGGATACTTGCAGTTACAGCAACTGACACTTCCTCATTATGCGGAACATTTCCAAAGGCATGCCTGAGGAAATACTGGGCAATGCCTAAAAAAGATGCAGTAATGCACGAAACTGGATTAAGGATTTTGATAAGGAAAATTCAGCTTGTTGCTGCACAATATGATAAAGCCCTAACTCCGATATTTTCCTATTCTAAAGAGCATTATATGCGGATATTTTTAAGAAATGATAAAGGAAAAAATAAAGTTGACAATATCTTAAAGCAGCATGGCGATTTTAACAACGCAGGCCCGGTGTGGCTTGGCAGATTATGGGATAAAAGTTTAGTCAATAAAATTTTTTATAATGCAATAAACAATAGAATATTCAAGCAAAATAAAGATTTAATCAACCTACTCAAAATAATCAAAGAAGAATCAAAAATGAATGCTGTTGGATTTTTTGATTTGCACGATATTTGTGAAAGAAATAGGATAAGGCACTTGCAAAAAAAAGAAGCAATAATAAACAAAATAAAAAAATTAGGCTATGAGGCAGGTGAAACCCACTTTAAAGGGGAAGGTGTAAGGAGCAGTATCTCACTAAAAAAGTTGATAAATGTATTAAAATAGTAAAAGGCATTGATTTTAGGGCAGATTTTAATCCGTCGCCTTTGTCGGCGACAAAATATAGTCTCGGCGAATTTTGATTGCCACTAAAATTTCGCCTCGAAATTGATTCAATATTAATGGTGTATGAATTGGCGAGGCTTTTTTTAATGGCGGACAAAAAAAGCCGAGCACAAGAATTTGTGCCGAAGGCACAGATTGAAAATTTTTTAAAAAAATGTTAAAAATTAAGTTTTGCCGAAGGCAGATTGAATTTATATTTAATTTAAAAACTGACTGTCTAGTTACTTATGTCATTAACTAAAAAATAAATAGATTTTTATATATGTTGATTATGGTTAATTGTATGAAAAATAAAAAATTTCTAGGTATAATAGTATTTTTAATTGTCATTTCTTTATTTTTTGTTGGATGTAAACTAGCTAAAGAAGAGCCAGTTACAGAGATTACAGAAGAAATTGTTGATACAGGTGCATTAGTAGTAGAATCTTCCCCGGGCTTGGCAGAGGTTTATATTGGCGAAGAATACAAAGGGGACACCCCTCTTAACCTCTATAACCTGCCTGTGGGGGCATATGAAATAACGCTCAAAAAACAAGGCTATGCTGATTTTAAGAAAAGTGCTGCCATAAAGGTTGGACGGACAGAGGAAATTGATGCAACATTAACTCCAATAGTTGAAGAAATTAAGCCGAAAATTGAAGAGCCAACGAAAGAGCCAGAAAAATCTGCAGAGGCACCAGAAAGCGCTCCACCATCGGCACAATTAAATAAAATCAACTTAAGCAGTTTTGCCATGTATTATGACTTCGGCAAAATGGAGTTTACAGGGCTAAGAACAACTACAAGTGACTTATTTTCAAGAAAATACGACACTTATGTTTACTTTACTGCTTTAACACCTACTAAAATGTATGTGCTTACCAAGCCTGTTGGAGAGGTTACAAAAGAAGACTGTATTTTTGCTGATACTGCAGTTGCACCATTGTTTTCAGACCAAACACTCTGTGTTAAAACAGGAGAAGGTGCAGTTATTGCAATAGGCGGCAATTGGAAAACAATGCCAACAGAGCTTGAATTGAAAAAATTAAGCTAGCCAATCGCTCTTCTAACATCAGTAACTTCAACTGATTCTACACCTTTAATCTGGCTTATTTTATTTTCCAATTCCTCTGTACTGCCTTTATTTTCATCCATAACAAATAGGATATTTAGCGCTTTCAAGCCAAATGCAATAGGCTCAATTTGTGTCTTAAACTCTTTTGAATTGCAGAATTTGACAATTTCTTTCTTTGCTTCAACTTCAATATGAGAAAGATTTATGCCCGGGTTTTGGGGCATTATCCTGAAAGTAACTACTACATCAGCCATATTAGTTTGGACCTTCAAAGTCACAGCTATTGCATTTATACTTTGCAGCTATTTGCCTGCAATGATTGCACCTTACCACTTCAACTTTTGCACATCTTGGGCACATGAACCTTGTAGAGCCAATAGTATTTGAAATCCTCTTTTTGCATGAGGAGCATACTGCTTGCTTTTCTGTCATTTTCACATTTAGAATTTGATTTTGATTTAAAAATGTTTGTTTTGGTGTTTGATTTACAGAATTTATGTATTATTGGTTATTTACTTCTATGTCCAATTTTATCGGGTTAGTAAGGCAATACGCCCCAGGGCATCTTTCTTTAGCAAGATTTTCTATCTCTTTCAATATGCTTTTGTCAGCTTTACTTAAAACTTCTACAGTTAGTTTAACTCCTTCTGTAATTGGCTCATTGCTTAATCCTAACGCTCTTGACAAATTTACCTTGTTCTCAGCAGCAACTTTTAATTTTTTCAATTCAATGCCTTTCTCCGCAGCAATTGATGCAAATGTCTGGGCAAAGCATGCAGCCAAGCCAAATAAGCAGTATTGCACAGGATCTGGCTTAATTCCTG
>JACPMP010000125.1 GCA_016185915.1 Candidatus Woesearchaeota archaeon | reverse complement strand
CGTCTTGCCTCTGAGCAACGCCAATGCATTCAAAGCATGCTTTTCTGCTCTGTTTTTAGCTATGTTATATATCTCTTTTTCTGTTTTTGCCTCATCCATGTGAACAAAAACTTCAAGAATGTGCTTATTTGTCATTAGTTGAACTGCTTGCAATCCAAGTGCAGCTTCATGGGCACATTGCTTATCAATTGGCTTTGAACCAGCCATGCCTAAAGCAATAACAATGTTGCATTTATCTTCTTCGAATAACCTCTTGCAAGCGACTGGCAAATCCTTAAAACCTGGAACAGTGTATCTTATCATCTCCGCATTAGAATTTTTTTTAATCACATCTATTACAAACTTTGCCATATCAACTCTTGCAAATGTCGTATCTGCTATGCCTATTCTTGTCATTTTCAAGCTTTGATTATCCTCAATATTGTTTAGTCAATTGTGAGCGAGTTCGCAAACGAAGCTCACTCGCATTCGACTGTTTTTGTTAATGTAAGTTTAATGCTGTTTTTTATATTTTTATTTCATTTCACAACGCATTAACTTTTATTTTTAAAAACCACAAAAGTTTTTATTTAATTTTTTATTTATTTGTTTTTGAATTATTTTTATTGGATTTTATTTCTCTTAAATAAAATTATTGCACTAATTCAACCTTTATTTTGTCCCCATTTTTAAATTTTAATTTTGATTTCAAATGAACAGGCGCAATGAATTCAATCACATCTTTATTGTGCTTTGTTAAATCTGGTACTATAATTGAGCCATTTGTATTTTTTATTTTTGCCCTGTAGCAATTTGCTCCACCGAATTTTTTATTATTGGATTTAAAGCCGTCAATTTTAATTGGAGTGAGATTTTTGAATATATCCCTTTGTTTTTTTTCAAGCTTTAAATTTAATGTTCCAGGATAAGCATTAAATCCAAGTCTTTTTTTGATTTCTTTTTGGTAGTGCTGCATTGACATAAAATAAGTGCCTTCTCCTAAGCCCCTGACGATAACACCGCTCAAAATTATATTTTTATTAATCATAAATCCAGCAATACAATTTTACTTATAAAGCTTATGGAACAAAGTTTTTTAAATCTATAAATCACTCTAAATAGTAGATGGAATACAAGAAACTGCTCATTGTAGGCATCGACCCAGGGACAACTACAGCATATGCAGTTCTTGACATTGAAGGAAACTTAATTTACCTAAATTCTTCAAAACAGCTTGATTTGAATTTGATTATATCTCAGATAATAGAATTTGGAAAAGTTATTTTGGTTGGCACAGACAAAGTAAAAGTTCCCGGCTTAGTCGAGGCATTTGCAACAAAATTTGGAGCGAGAATTGTAAGCCCAGAAAAAGATTTGAAAGTGTATGAAAAAAGGATTATGATAAATGACTTTAGTTTTAATGACGAACATCAAGGAGATGCTTTGGCATCTGCATTATTTGCTTATAGAGGAACAAAATCTTTGCTCGATAAAATAGATTTTTTTGTTAAAGAAAATAAAAAACATGACATAAAAAATAGAATAAAAGAGCTTGTAATAACAAAAAAAATAAGCATAAAAAGCGCAGTTGGATTAATCGAGAAAACAGAAGAGGAAGATAAAATAATTGAGAAGGTTGTTTTTGAGAAGAAATTAAGTGAAAATGATTTCTTGAAATTGTACGATAAATTAAAGAAATACAGGACAGAAATAAAACTGATAAAAGATTATAATAATAAATTAAAAAAGAAGGTAATTGATTTAGAAAAGCAAAGTAAAAGGGAAGAGCCAAAAATTGACAATAGAAGATTGGAAGATTTCAGGATAAGAAAAATTGTGTCTCTTGAATACGGGCTTAAATCCAAAGATAGGTATATAGAAGAGCTAAAATCATTAATCAAAAAATATAATCATATATTATCAGGCATCAACAATTTTTATATATTTAAAAAACTCAATACGTTAGGTATAAATGAATTTAACTTCAAAAATAAAATCATTAATATACAAAGGAATGACATTCTTCTAGTTGACGACCCAAATATTGTGAGCAATGATGTGGTTGATTTATTGAAAAACAGGGTTTTTACTATTGTTTATAAAAAGCCAATCAGCAAAAAAGTGGAAAATATCCTGCCATTTGTTTTTATCAATGCCAAAAACCTCAAAATTGATGAAGATAAGTACTTTGGATTTGTAGAGAGAAAAAATTTTGAAATTGAGAAAAATAAGACAGATTGGGCTAAGAAGATTATTGATGACTACAAAAGAGAGAAAGAGCAGCTAATTGTCTAAATCACTGCTTCTTATCGTAACCTTCTTTCCAGTTTTTAAGTTCCTTGCAAATATTTTTCTTCTAATACTTATAAGCCTGACTTTGTCTCCTCTTACTAAAACAATATCGCCTGTTTTGTATTTTGAAAGCTTGAAAAGCACATTTACTCTGTAAAGATCTTTTCCCTGCTTGTTCCTTGTATGCAGCTTTGAGCTTACCTTTAATTCGCCTCCAAAACTGTCTTTAAGCTTCTTCCCCAATATCCTGATAAATTTCTGAGAGGTTATATATAAGTCTACTCCATTAGGGGATTTTACAGTTTTTGTTACAGCAACACCATCTCTCTTTTTAATCTGATTGTCCACAAAACCAAGTATTTCGTCATTTATATTTCTAAGCTGCAATATTCCTTGATAATAATCAGAGCGAGGCAGTTTCATTTTCAGCTTAATTTTAATTTGCATTATTTATTGTATTTATATTTTATGTGAGTTTAATGTCTATTTTATTGTTTTTTGTCTTACACAACGCACTAAAAAATGCTTTGCATTTTTGGTGCCAAAAATTCCTTGGAATTTTTATGGCATTATTACTTTTTGCCATTAATTATTCAAAATCAACAAAAATTGTATTTTAGGTTGTGGTGATATGCGTATTTACCTCAACTAAAAGCAAAACCTTTTTATTCTTTTCGTCAACAGCAAAACTTATGAAGGATTGGAAGAAAACATTGAAGAAAGTATGGTATTTTATATGGGAAGACAATAGCATCTGGAGCTGGATTGTAAATATTGTTTTGGCTTTTGTTCTTATTAAATTTATTGTTTATCCTGGGTTGGGGTTAGTGCTTCAAACATCTCATCCTGTTGTTGCTGTTGTAAGCGAAAGCATGGAGCACAATAGCAATTTTGACGAGTGGTGGGATAAATCCAATAAGTGGTACATTAACAATGGCATAAAGAAAGAAGAATTTGTTGATTTTCCATTAAAAAATGGATTTAATAAAGGGGACATTATGGTTCTGAAAGGTAAAAAGGCAGAGAATATCAACATTGGTGATGTTATTGTGTTCTGGAGCGCTAAGAGGGATCCAATAATTCATAGAGTAGTCAAAAAATGGCAAGATAAGGGTGGTTATTATTTCCAGACTAAAGGTGACCATAATCTTGGTCTATGCTCTCCATGTAGAGACAAGTATGGTAGGGTTACACTTGACGAAAGCAAGATAAGTGAAGAGCAGATTGTTGGAAATGCTATATTAAGAATTCCACTGCTAGGCTATATTAAGATTTGGTTTGTGGACATGCTTACAGTGTTGCAAAACCTCCTTTTTCAAAAAGGTTAAATTTATATAGAATTTGTCAAAGTTTCTGATATTAAGATGTTTTGCCCTAAATGCGGCTCAATACTCGTGCCAAGGAAGGAAGACAGCAGAAAGATGCTGGTTTGCTCTTGTGGGTATAAGACAACTCAAGTAGCTGGTGCTACAGTTAAAGAAACCATCCATAAAACAGATAAAGGAGTGGAAGTAATAGACAAAGGCGAACTGCAAACATTGCCAAAAACTATAGCAGAATGCCCAAAATGCGGCCATAAAACAGCTTATTTCTGGTTAGTTCAAACAAGAGCAGGCGATGAGCCAGAAACCAAGTTCTTGAGATGCGAGAAATGTAGCCATACTTGGCGAGATTATGATTGAAAATCATGGCTAGCATCAAGTAATTCCTTTAGTTGATTTATTCTTCGTTGAAGATAATCGATAACATCGGGTTTTATTATCGTAGTAAAACCAAGATCTCTTTCATATCTAACTATTGCATGCCTACTTATTGTTGTTATTGGTGCTTTATTCATGTAAGCTATTTGTTCTTCGATAGTATGCTGTATAGGTAGTTTAAGTCTATGCAATTGCTCCTCAGTGTACATTCTATGTGAGAAGTAAATGGCTCTCGCACTCTCTCTGGTTGTATCCCCCGCAGTGATTACAAGGGTAGGTATTCTTATTCCATCACTGACAAGTTTTTCTAGAAGAGTATCTCCCGTCATATTCGGCATTGTTACATCTGTCAATAAAATATCTGGTTTTTGTGCCCTAATTTGATCATACCCATCTTGTCCATCTACTGCAGTTCTGACACTTAACCCTAATTTTTTAGACATATAGTCAGCCAGCAGTTCTTTTAGGAATTCTTCATCCTCAACAAGTAATGCAACTAGTTTTCTTTCCGTCATTTTAATACAAAATAGATTATGGAGTTCATATATAAACCTTTCGTTTTTTATTCTTTTTAAGTAGTAAAAAGTCTTTAAAAAATCATTAATGTTTTCTTTGAATAATGGACATCCATAGCAACAAATTCAGGATAATAGTCAAGCCAAATGCGAAAGAAAGCAAAGTAGAGGGCTTCGACAAAGAGAAGGATGCCTTCAGAATAAGCATAAAGGCAAAGCCCGAAGACAACAGAGCAAATATTGAAATTATTAAATTCCTATCAAAGTTATTAAAAAAGAGGATAAAAATAATCTCTGGCTTTAAATCAAGGGAAAAAATCATCGAAGTCATTAATTAAACCAATAAATATTTAAAATCAATAAATCTAATAAATAAAAAAGAGGTATTTGCATGTTATTCTTTAAGTCAAAGCATAAGTACGATGAAATTTTGCCGCCTCCTCCTCCATTTCCAACTATGGAGTTTGAGGAAGAATTCAAGGAAAAGCCCAAGTTCTTTGATGAGGTTATAAAGCCAAAAAGAGCAGAAACCTTTCCAGAAGAGGAGGAGTTTAGCGAATTAGTGAAAGGGTTAGAAGGCACAAAACCTAAGAAATCAATAAGCAAAAAAGAAAAAATAATTCCTAAGAAAGTAGAAATAGCTAAGCACCGAAAAATTTTGAAAAAAGAGTTAAAGCAACTAAAAAAGGTAATTCCAGTTAAACAAATAAAAGAAAAAAAGTTACCAACAAGATTAAAAGCAATAGAGAAAGGAGTTAAAAAACCAAAAACAGTTGAGCTACCTAAGCTAGACGAACTGGAAGAAGATTTTACTTCAGAAAGTGCTGATTTTGAACTGCCAAAAGAACTTGAAGAACTACCTAAAAAAGAAATTGAATTGCCAGAGACTTTGGAAGATTTAGATATTGAAGACATTGGAAAGGATTTGGGTTTGGAGCAAGAGACTAAAAAACCCAAAGAAATTTTAGAAGCTGAGGAAGAGATAAAAAGCGCTATAGAGAAGATAAAGGAGCAGGAAAAGCCCTCTTTATTCAAAAGATTGTTTAAGAAGAAAGAATCGCAGGAAAAGCCCTCTAAAGAGCAATTATCGCCAGAGTTTCCTGATTTAGACGAGATATCAGCAATACAAAACAAGATAGATGAAACAAGGCAAGCTTTGATGAAACTTGACTTGGAAACTGCAAAAAGAAACTATATCGAGATAATGAGAATGTATAATAACATAAAACCAGAAGAGCAAGCCAAGGTTTATCACGATATTAGAGATATTTATTTTGAAAGAAAAAGCGCAGAAGAGCTAAAAGTTTAGCTTATTTCTATTTTATCCCCAACTTGCAGTTTTAATTTTTTTGATGCATCAGCATTTCTTATGGATATTTCAAGTGTATCCGAGCTTCCTTTGATTAAAAATAGTTTATTGGAAGGTGCTGAATCATAAGTATTGTAAAAGTCTGATCTTTGATTGAGGTTTTTAGTTTTTACTTTGTACGAACTTTTATTTAGCGAACTCAAATTTGTTATGATGTTGCCAAAATTATCAATCCTTACAATTTCACCTTCTCTGCCTTTAAGATAAAAATCAAGCTTTGCTTTTACAGTTGTTTTTTTGCCAAGTTGCTCAATTTTCACTCCTTTTTCAAGCATAGCTGCTGCTTTTGCAAATACATCTCTGCCATGAAATGTCATTGATGTTTTTTCAGTTGGTAATTTGACTGCAACAATAATTTTATCTTTAAAAGCAGCTTTATATATCAACCCATTATCCGGCCCAACAAAAAAATAGTTTTTTGTTTTTATTGCCAAACATTGCCTTTTGCTTCCAACTCCGGGGTCAACAACACATAAAAATACTGAATTTTTTGGAAAATGATTGTAGTTCTTATAAAGAATCCATGCTGCTTCTCTTACATTCTGAGGATTAACAAAATTGTATAAATCAATTATCTTTGAACTTTTATTTATAGAGCAGATAACACCTTTCATTGCTCCAAGATATTCTGAATTGCCAAAATCTGTTAATACTGCAATCATAAGTTAGGTTAATATTATTTTTATTTAAATCTTGTTTATTTTAACACAAATTTAATAAATAAACTAAACTTTCAGAATTCAATGAAAAATGGCTTGTTTATTGTTGTTGATGGAATTGATGGCTCTGGAAAAAGTGAAGTAATCAAGTTGCTTCATAATTACTTGTTCTCAAAACATAAAAAATATAGGATATTAACGACACGAGAACCGACAAACGGAGTTTATGGAAACAGAATAAGAGAGATTCTTAGAAAAGAAAAAGTTCCAACCAGCAATAGCAAAAAATTGTTAGAATTATTTGTAAAAGATAGGCAAGAGCACTTAAAAAATACACTCGAGCCATTTTTAAAAAGCTCTAATGAGCACGAGCTAAATATTGTGCTTTGCGATAGATATTATTATTCAACGATTGCATTTCAAAGTGCTCAAGGATTAAGTACTGAAGAGTTAATTTCTAAAAACAAGGCATTTAGAAAGCCCGATATCGCATTTATTCTTGATGTTGAGCCCTCCATTGCACTGAAAAGAATTGAATATAGAAAAAAGGAAAAGTTTGAGCAGCTTGAATTTATGGAAAAGATAAGAGGAAATTTTTTGAAATTGCCGAAGTTGTTGGATGACAACATTAAGATTATAGATGCTTCTAAAAGTTTGGATAAAGTCTTTGAAAGTGCGAAGAAGGAAGTGGATAAGATGTTGGTTTAAGGTATAGTATAATATTTATTTTAAAATTTCATCCGCCTTCGGCATATTTTTGTGCTCGGCAAAATTTGTCTGCCATTAAATTTTGCCTCGCAAATACATAACATTAAATGAATAAATAAGCGAAGCCGAGAGTGTGGCAGGACAGCGAGGCTGAGCACAAGAGTTTGCGAACGAAGTGAGCAGATTGAAGAATTAAGATTGTCATACAAACTAAAAATTATTTGACTAAGGCGTCTTTACATTATTCTCACTTTTATAGTATGGCTCGCTAATGTCCTCAACTTCTTCAGGGATTTGTGTCGTTTCAGTTTTTTGTTCTATTATAACTTTTTTTTCTTCTTTAGGGAATAACTGATTCCATCTAAATATTAATGCAGTAATTATTATCGCAATTCCAATTATCAGTGAAGGAACTAATAGATTGTACTGAACAACAGTTTTCTGAATGTTTGGGTATTCATGGCATGAAAAGTCAGAACCACAATAAGATTCTGAGCCGCAATCTTTATTAGTTCTGCATTCTCTTTGATTAATATTGATAAGCCAGCCAAAAAATAAAACTATGATTATAATAAGAAAGATTACTCCAACTCCTATATCTGATTTTTTGTTTTTTAGCATTTTTTATATATCGGTTATTCAAACCGCATAATTCACTTAATGGGTTAAATAATGGATTATAGTTTTTAAACCTTTCTTTTTTAATTACTTTACAGTAGAAATTGAAATGTTTTAAAATAAAATATTGAGATTATAGAATTAGTCTATTGGGGACTGCTCCTCTGGATTAATCTCCTTATCTTCATCAACAACAAAATCACCAAGCTTTGTATTTTTCTGAATTGTCTTGAATCTTATTGGTCTGCTAGTATCTTTACCCATAAACCTCACCTCTTTTATCTAATCTAATCCCGTACTTCCAAAGCCCTTATCATTCCTTGTTGTTTCTCCAAGCTCATCCACTTCTTCAAAAATTGCCTCTTCGACCTTTGCAAACACCATCTGGCCAATTTTCTTGCCTTTTTCTATCTTGTACGGCTTATCGCTAAAGTTTATCATTGGAATTTTTATTTCGCCTCTGTATGAAGAATCTATTGTGCCGATACAATTAGCATGGCTTATTCCGTGCTCTAAAGCTAATCCGCTTTTTGGCCTAATCTGCGCTTCGTAGCCATAAGGAATAGCAATTCTAATGCCCGTACCGATTAGTTTTCTCTCCATTGGCTTGAGCAAATATTCTTCGACAGCATATAAGTCAGTTCCAGAGTCGCCTTTATGGGCATAAAAAGGCGTTTTTATATCAACAATTTTTTTGATTTTCACCTTTAGCATTTTAATCACAAAGAAAACTCAATTCTTGATAATCATCTTATATTTAAAGAATTCGCAATTAAAAAATATAGTTTTATTAAGTTATGTTAATTAGTTTATATTGGACTATTCTTTCTTAAAAGAAAATATTGATGAAAGATTATGCTCAAGTACTTTGCCATTTGAGGCATCTATCTTCATGTTCAATGTATTAAAGGCTTCTGTTATATATGTTATATTCCATATATTGCCAAGAGCTGCCATATTTTG
>JACPMP010000121.1 GCA_016185915.1 Candidatus Woesearchaeota archaeon | reverse complement strand
TCAATTGTGTGGGGAATCTTAAACGAGCCATATTCTGAGAATAACTTGCCTACAATCTCGCTAGGTCCAGTCATATCCCGCTCTACCAAAAATCTGTTAGAAGCCAAATCCTCAATTGTGATAAGAACCTTTTCTGTTCCATTGATTATGAAGTAGCCCCCCGGCTCATCAGGGTCTTCTCCTTTGGCTATTAGCTCGTCTCTTGTTAATTTATGCAGGTGGCACCATTTGCTTTTTAGCATTATTGGCAAGTTTCCGATTTGAGTATCAAAACTTTCACGCTGAACCCCATTGATATGGGCGCTGACTGTTATCCAAGTTGGTGCAGAATAAGTTATTTTCCTCAGCCTTGCTTCCATCGGGTAGATATTCCTGCTGGAGCCGTCAGCCTCAATCATCTTCGGCTTTTCAACCCAGATTTTGTCAAGCCTTATTTTGAATTCATCAATATTATGCGGGATTATTGTTGGTATGATTTCCCTGTTCTCTTCAATTATATTTAGAAGTTCCTTGTCAATGAAATTATTGAATGATTCTATATCAGAATCAATAAAGCTTTGCTCTTCAAAATATATTTGGATAAGGGTTTTCCCGTATTTATACATCAGACACCACCCTGTAAAAAAATGATTCGCCTGCAGTTGGGCTTTTTCTTATTATTTTTATGACATCTCCAGGCTTGGCCTCTAGCTCTTTTATAGCTGAATCTGTCTTTAGTATTTTAGGCAGCTCTTTAGAAGTTACATGATACTTTTCAAGCAGCTGTGCTTTCTCTCTTTCACCAAGCTTTAAATGTTTTGGAGTTAGTATGTGTTTGTCAACCTTGAATTTCTGCTTCTTCATCTTTTGCCTTGTCACTGTTCCAAATCAAACAATGCTGATTTTAGGTTTTATTTATTAAATTAATTTTTCCAATAAAATTTTAGTTAATGTTTTTGTAAATGTGAAATTGATTTTTTAGTGAATTTTTTATTTTATTTTTTCAATAGTTTTTTTGGGTTTTTATTTTTTAATTATTTTATTGGAATTTTTATTGAATTATTTTTTAATGAGTTTTTTGTTGATGTTCAATTTTTATTGATTTTTTAATAGTTTATTGGGCTATTTTTATTGAAATAGTTTATTTTGAATTATTTTTATTGGATTTTTTGTTTGTCTTATATCCTTGAATAAATGGGCCGGACGAGACTTCCGACAAATTTTGTTTCGGACTCGCGACCACCTGATTAAAAGTTTCACCCGACCAGTCAATTTAGACCGACCTCGCATTGCGCGACAGGTGCTCTATTGCCCGATTGCGGTACATGCTTGCGATTAGCAAGCTCGCCTTCGAAGCAATCACCAGGCTGAGCTACCGGCCCAGAAAGTTAATTCGCGGTTGTTTTGAACCCGAATCGAAGCCGTTCTGCATGTGAGCGAGGCAAATTCCCGCATTCGACAGGGCTTCATGATAGCCAGATTACACTACCAGGGCAGTGAATTGCAAGCCAGCCACAAAAAATTGAGGCTTACTAGCGTGTCTCGGCTCTGTAAGGCATAGCAATCCCTCTTCAGCAAAATTAACGATGAAATCATAGTCTTTTGTCTAAAGAAGGATTATTTTTCATTATAATTGGTGTTATTTGTTTATTTATAAAGCTTACGGTAAAAATTTTTAATTTTAGATTAAAAAATTTTCAGATGTGAAACTTCAGAAAAACTAGTAGGTGACATTAGTTTTAGGACAAAATTCAATCCGTTCGCTTCACTCACAATAGTTACGCTCGATGAAAATTTTCACTGCCAATAAAATTTTCATCTCGAAATTTATTCAATTAATGAATATAATAGGTGAGGCGAGCTGGTAAATGGTGAGCGAGGTTCGACGAGCTCACCTCGCATGTCACTGGCAAAAGAAGCGAGCCGAGCACAGGTACATGAGCGAGTGTAACGAGCTCTCGCGTGCGATATTGTGCGAAGCACGGATTGAAGATAAATTTAATGTAACAGTATGTCCATTTACTTATGTCGCTGACTAAACATTCATAATATTTAAATACAAAAGTCATATCCTTTCTATTATGAAAAGAAGCTCTCGTCGATGGAAGAAAAAAAGGCAAATGCGATGGAAATGGCAGCGCAAAAGAATGAAAAAAGAGAGAAGGTTAAGGAAACAGCACAGGGCTGGATAAAAACATTTTATAAATTTCTATTCCAAAAACTATATATACAATAGGTATTGTCTTTGTTTTAGGGGTGACTTAAAATAGCAATTATGGATGATATCTCAAAAACCGACCCTGAAATTTATGATGCAATTAAAAAAGAAGGGGCAAGAATAAGAAATGGTGCTGAGTTAATCCCAAGCGAAAATTTTGTGAGCAAAGCTGTTCTTCAAGCATATTCTACTTTCTTCACAAACAAATATTCTGAGGGCTATCCTGGGAAAAGATATTATGGTGGCAATCAATATGTGGATATTGTTGAAAATTTAGCTATAGAAAGAGCTAAGAAATTATTTGGAGCAGAGCATGTCAACGTACAGCCATATTCTGGCAGTCCTGCAAATCAAGCTGTTTTCTTCGCTTTACTCAATATTGGAGATACTTTCATGGGATTTGATTTAAGTGCAGGTGGACATTTAACTCACGGAAGTCCTGTAAATTTTTCTGGAAAATTGTATAAATGCGTTCCTTATAATGTTGACAAAGAAACAGAATTGCTCGATTATGACAAAATCATGAAGCAAGCTAAAGAATCCAAACCAAAAATGATTCTTTCTGGCTTAACAGCTTATCCTAGAAAAATAGACTTCAAGGCCTTCAAGGAAATATGCGATGAAGTTGGAGCTTACCACTTTGCAGACATTGCCCATATTGCTGGCTTGTGTGCAACGGGATTCCATCAAAGTCCTATTCAATATTGCGATGTTGTAACAACTACAACGCACAAAACATTGAGAGGTCCAAGAGGTGCTATTATTATGTGCAAGATAGAAGACCGATTCAGTAAAGACAGAAGCAAAACTCTTGCACAGAAAATTGATGCTGCTGTTTTCCCGGGCTTGCAAGGTGGCCCTCATGACCATGT
>JACPMP010000117.1 GCA_016185915.1 Candidatus Woesearchaeota archaeon | reverse complement strand
GAAAAATGCAGTTTTGTTAATTGAAAACTGCTGGTCAATAAAGTAAATGCCTGTTGTGGAATTAAAGCTCATGTTTGTTTCCTGGCTGAAGCTTCCGCTTAAATTGTGGCTGAAGCTGCAATTAATATTTGTTCCATTAATTGAATTCACGCCATTGGTAAAATTGGCATAAAACCTTACATTTTGAGTTACAACCCTAACTAACGTATCAGTATCATCCCAAATTGTCAAATTGCTTCTCAAAGAATAATTAATGCTTACATTGTTTAATACTGGAGTTAAATTAGTGCTGTTGGTTGACAAGTAAGCGATGTACTGGAAGTATCTTGAATTGCTTAGGTTTAAGTTATAAATATTGCTTGCATTAGTAAAGTAAGTTGTGCCAAAAGATGGATTATCAGAGCAATCTGATTGTGTGCAGGTTCTTGCTTGCAAAGATAGATTACCAAATCCTCGCAATGCGTGTTGTTTGATTGTATCGTTTTCTAAAGTCATGTTCCAGATTGCAACTTCGTCAAGCGAACCTGGGAAAAAGAATGACTCAATTCCAGTACTTCCAATATGCAATGGGTATGTTGAATCTCCTGTTGCGCCATTTGCTGTTTTGCTTCCTTGCCCTGCAAATACACCATCAATATAAAAATTAGCATTGTTGGATGCAGGTGTGCTGTCGTAAACAGCCGCAACATGATGCCAACCAGAATCGCTTGGATAAGAATTAGCATTCGAAATACAAGCAGTATTATCACAAATTGTTCCGCCTGTGCTTACAATCCATAAGCTTAAACTTCTTTTTCTTACAGCATCTCTATCTTCATAATAAAATGTCGTGCCTGTTGCACCTGAACCTGCTGGACCTGAAGATATCAAACTATATAACGCATTTGTATTTGGATTTGGCAATTTCATCCAAGTTTCTATTGTAAATTTGAAGTTTGCTGTGTCCAATGCTCCATGCAAGAAGTTATATGTTGACTTGTTTCCAACAGTAACGAAATCATTCACCCCATCAAACACCAATGCCTTTGAAAACTTCCCATCTGTAAAGTTCCTTCCAAAGTCAGAGGTTGAATTAAAGCTTCTAGTTCCATTATTGGCATACTGTGAATAATCAAGTATTTTTGTGCCTGCGTGTTGTGCTATCTTATCTGATGGTAAGCTTTGATTCCAGATTGAGAGTTCGTCTATTATTCCATCAAATGGTTGTTCATCACCTGCTGCAATTCTTCTACCTATAAGAACTACTAGGTTGTTTACACAAACTCCAGTTGTGTCTGAAGCAGAACCATCCAGAACACCATTTACATAAACTCTATTTGTATCATCTGAACCAATTGTAGCAGCGACATGATACCATTGATTAGCTGAGATAATGGTTGAACCCTGCAATAGTGCTGCTGTATCACACGGTGAATTAGCATTACTATAAGAAAGTTTATCAACATTGTCAACCTCCAACTGCCAACCATCTGTCCCGTCATTTGTTTTAGTAACTATCATGTCTCTTGTTCCTGTGCTTTTCCTATAAATCCAAGCTGACAATGTCATGTTTTTGACATCTAAACTACTGCTATCAGTTATGTTAACAAACCTAAATGCATTATTATTGAATACTAAACATTCTCCAAATTTGCAACCAGTTTGATTTATTGTTACATTGTACATCAAACTCGCATTATTCCCATAAATGCTTTTGTCAATTCCATAGCCAGAATGTTTTGCGATGATTTCTGATGAAAGGGAAATGTTGTAGATTGCTACTTCATCTAAAGTTCCAGCAAATATAAAGGAGGTTGGAAATTCCGTAACTCGACCGATTGTTACTTCAGTTCCAGCAGTACCTGGCGTACCTGACACTGTAGTACTGGTTGCTATTTGCGCACCATCTACATAAATTCTCTTTACCCCGGTCCCAGCATCAAAAGTTGCTGCAAGGTGATGCCAATTTTTATCGTTAATTCCAGCACTAGAAGACTGTAGATTATCGTTGCTAGGCCCTGCTCCAAACCAAGTATTAAATGATAAATCACTTCCCGCATTATTTATAGCAAAGCTCCATTCACCATTAGAAGTACTAGCATCTCTATCGCCAGCTAAAAATTTAAAGCCAGTTGAAGTATGCTTTGCCCATAATTCTACTGTAAATCCATTAGAATTGGCTTGTATATTTCTAATGGTTGTATTAATTGTATCATCACTTCCATCAAACTCCAATCCTGCATTGCCAAGCTTTGCATTGCTTGAAGTTGAAGTGCATCAACAAAACAGTTGAGCCATTCGGAACAAGCTCTCTTGCATTTGCGCTATCAAACGGCATATACAAAACAAGATTTCCTTCATTACTTATAGTGTGAGTTTCATTTAATTGCCTTTCACTTTCTCCAGTATCATTATTGAAATGCATCAACAAAACAGTTGAAGCATTCTTCAAATCCTCTAAATCCCTCTGATAAGGAACATCTGTTGAGAATGCTAATGCAGTCCAATTCACTGATGCGTTTGCGTCAAACACCCTTGATGTGAAATTTCCTTTGCTGACATAATTATTGCTTGTTGCAGAAGTATTAGCCAAAATAACATTTCCAGGCGAAGCAGTTGAATTTGTAAGGTTATTAACTCCAGCAGTAAAGTCAGCTTGGACATCATCAATAAACTGATAAACACTTCCATTTGTTGTGACATTTGCAGCAGAAGCTAAGTTATGAGCATCTGCAATCTGCCCAGAGAAATTAAACCTTTGATTATGGATTCCAGAAGTCAAAACCTTTACAGTCCAATATCCAGTTAAATTGTCGCAATTATAGTTTTCATAATAAGCTCCAATTATTTTATAGGAATGTCCTTGCAATTGCTCTTTTGTAAGCAAAGCATATTGCTTGCCTTCAATGTTAATTGTTGTATAAGTTCCATTGCCAACGTGCAAAGCATACACTGATGGGATTATGGTGAAGAAGTCTTTTAAGTAGTTATTATCTTTTATTTTTGTTTCTTCGTTAATGAATTTTTCAGTTATTGAGTTTTGATTGTCATTATCTAAAACAGAAACATTTAAATATTCATTTGTATAATCAATATCTACAGTGTGAGTATTTCGGTAGTTTTCCGAAATCAAATTGAATTTGTGTGAAATTCCCGTTAGTCGACCAGTTGTTTTATTCAGGCTATGTGCCTGATTTTCTTCTTTTTTATTGTATAAGTGTGAGCGCGGCGAGATTTCCGACCAATTTTCGAACTCGCATCTTCCCGTTAGTCGAACAGGTGTTTTATCCGTTAAACTACGCGCCCTTTCCACTACATTGAAATTAGTTGCATCAAAAACATTTAAATACCTGTTGGTGTTATGGTATATTTCCGGTTGGACAGTCTCTACATGGTTGAGGGACTTTCTATTTTCTTCTTTTTTGTTTATGTTTTCTAAATCTATTATTAAGTTTTGATTATTTTTAAAATTTTTTATTGAATTTTCGTTATTGGGTTTTTCAGTTATTGGATTTTGATTGTTTTTAAAATTTAATGTTGATTTTTCGTTATTGAATTTTTCAGTTGCTGGGTTTGCGATAGATTTAAATATATCATTCTCATTATTAGTCCTATGAGATCCGTTCAAATCAACAAATTTATTGTAGCCAATCCTGAAATCTGCCATGGGCAGCCCACTTTCAAAGGCACCAGAATAATGGTCTGGCAGATTCTGGAATTGCTGGGAGCTGGCATTACCCCAGAGGAAATTCTCAAAGACTACTTTCCCCAGCTCACCAGAGAAGCTATTTTGTCCTCTGCTGAGTATGCCTCCAAGCTGATTGAAGAGGAAAGGTATGTCGTCTTCTAAGCCTAAGCTGCTTTCTGATGAAAATATCCCAAATAAGTTAGTTGAATTATTATTGAATGAGGGATTTGATGTAAAGAAAGCACCTCGTGGCGCTGGTGATAAGGAATTAGCAGACTTATCTAATTCTGAAGGTAGAGTGATATTATCTTTTGACAAGCACTTTGGCAATATTTTGCTATTCCCACCTGAAGAATATAAAGGAATTGTA
The DNA here is from genome assembly GCA_016185915.1 of Candidatus Woesearchaeota archaeon. Lineage (GTDB taxonomy): Archaea > Nanobdellota > Nanobdellia > Woesearchaeales > GW2011-AR4. Next base: position 6,788 of record JACPMP010000117.1, on the reverse strand, counting down.
TTTATTAGGATACATCCGCCACTTATCAGGTCGGTATTTTCATCATTGATTAACTTGTTTGATAAGGTTAAGGCATCAGAATTTAAGGGCAAGTTATTTACGCTTTCATCTTTTGATTTTAGAATATTTCCAAAAACACCTCCGAAACTTAAATGAGCATCATCTTTTCTTTTTTCAATCTCCCCCACAACATCCCCGCTTATTGTTGTGAAACCTTCAAGCGATGAATTCCCCAGCTCAACAATGAACAATGGCTCTAAAACATTAACATCGCATTTTAACTCCAAAATATCCAAATCATTTGAAGTTGCAGAATCATCAATCTCTTTCTCAGCATAACTTGTCCCATTATAGCCATAAATTGTCAGATTCCCAGTTCCAGTTGTGTTAAAAGCAACAGTCCAGTTGCCCCCAACAGTTGGATAAGATTGAACATTAAGTATAGTAATAGAAACCTCAAATGTTTGATTGCTTAAATGAGGAATTACCCATTCAATCCTGTCAATCAATCCATTTTGATTCTCATCAATATAGGAAACATCATTAAATAACTCTTTTGCATTATCTTTTATCCAATAAAGCTTAATAGCATTTTGCGGAACATCATTTAATGCAGTGTATGAAAGAACATCCTCGTAAGAAGTGTCAGAAACAATCTTTATCTGCTTTGTGTAAGCATTAATCTCATCCTCAATAGCAATTGGCGCTGGTGTTTCATATTCAACCGTGATTTCTATGTTTTGTGCTAAGCTCTCATTTATCATTAATATTGGCTGAGTTTCATTTATTGTCGTTTCTGTCAATGCAGTCACAAAGCCCGTTAATCCAACAACATTTCCTGTTATTAAGTCGGAATTGATGCTTGATAATTTATTTAATTGATTTTCCAATTCCACTTTTTTATTGTTTAATTCATTTAATTTTAAATCGAATTCATTTATATCAAAATCCTTACCGTCAATAGCAACTTTTGATGCGCCTTTCTGCTTTGCCTCTTCCAAAATGCTTATCTTCTTTTTAATATTCTCAAGCTTCTTCTCAACCTCAAAAACATCCTTGTCTTTAACCCTGCCATCTTCAATTACCTTTATCTTCTCGTCTGATAATGCATTTTCAGCAGTCTCATTCAAAATCCTGATGCTAATGTTGGAAGCGCTCTCCGGCAAGCTTAAATTAACAGAGCTTACATTGCTTGCATCAATCAAAATCTTGCTCTGCCACTTAACTGGCTTGCCTACAACAACCCTTGGCTTGAACTTTTCTTCGCTAACGTTAATAATAAATGCATTGGAAACGGCAATATTTTCAGAATCATTTGCTGTAATGTAAGTGTACCTTATTCCATCAACGCCTTTGTCCGGCAAAATTACTGCTGTGGTGTTTTCAAACAATATTGTTATGTTGTCAGTTTTGTAATAGCTGTAAGCCAAAATATCCCCATCTGGATCAGCAAAGTATTGTGAAAGATTAATTGTAGTGTTTTTATTTTTTGAAACATTTATTGTTAAAAAATTCTGCAATAATAAGGGGGGCTTATTAATAACATCAGCCGAAACAGAGTATTTTATCTTGTCAATCCTAAGCACAGCATCGTCTTCAATCTCAAATATCAAGGTGTAAGAGCTTTTATTTAAGCCAGTTAATGAGCAGGTTTCCAGGCAAGCATTGAAAAATTCTTTCTCTTCTTCAAAGAACTTTACGCTTAAATTAGCCCATTCCGAATTATATATTTCGGATTTTATATTGTCAAGACTTAAATTAACATCATAATAAAGCACTTGGGCAGAAACAATATTGTCATGCCCAGCATTATCTTTTCCAAATGCTGAATAATAAATCCCGCTCCAATTGCCATTTGTTGGCAGCAAACCGACAAATGCGCAGCAATCATTGTTTCCATTGCAGAAAGTTGTTAATTTTTCTTCTTCAATATTATAAACTTCCCATCTTGTGCAGAGTTTGCTTTTATCAACATCCCAATTAAATCCAGTATTTTCAACATTTAAATCAACTACCCCGTTAACGCTTTCTTCTCCATTGTCATTTGCATCATATATTGTGCCAGAATTATACGATAAATTTATTGTTATTATTTTTGCTATTGTTTCATTGGTTTCGTTTATCGTTATTGGTATTAATGGAACAATTAATTTTACATCTTTGTTAGCGCTTAAATTGCCATCATTTGCAGTTATTGTCAATGTTGCATTGAGATTGTCTTTTTCAGTGCTTAAATTCAATATACTGCCAGAAATACTTTCGCTAATGTCTATTGCATCAGAAACACTGAAGGTTAGTGTATCATTGTCTTCATCAGTGAAATACTCTGAAAGATTTATTGTTGTTGTGCCATTAATTGTAAAAGCATCAATTCCAGAATTCCAAACTGGAGCTCTATTTGGCTGCATAATTGGCTCTGGCTTAATGACATAAACTGCTAAGTCAACTGTTTGGCTTTTGCTGTCAATCCCATCAGAAGCAGTAAATGTTATTGTTGTATTGAAGTCATTATCAAATGTTGGCGTTATTGTTACAAGCTCATTGTTTATTGAAACTGCAAGTCCTTCAGCTTGGGAAGCAGCATATATTAAGGCATCTCCATCTTTGTCTGTGAAATACTGCGATAAATTAATTGTTGTTGTTCCGTTTATTGCAAACCCACCATTTCCATTCCATTCCGGTTTTTTGTTTTTCTTTTTCTTGTCTTCATCGTTTTGTGTTTCGTTTTCGTCATTGTTATCTTTGCTTTTATTTTCATCTTCCCCAACAGCAAAACCAGTTATTGAGATAGTTCCATTCGATGTTGATGTATTATCGTTTTCGCTTAACCTTGAACTGTCAAATACCAAATACCTAACTCCGTTATTCTCAATATATACTCTCGCTTTCCCTGATTTTGTAACTCTTCCATCTAACTTTACATATTTCAAGTCGCCAGCATTTTGAAGCTGCCAAGTGTAATTGCCGCTCGATGTAATGACTAAATTTGAAGTGTCTTCATAACTAAACTCTTTTATTACAAATCCAGTTATTGAGGGGCCTAAGTAATAAAGCCCAACGCCTGTTATAAACAATGCTATCAAAAACATCCACAGTTCTACTTTATGGGGCTTATTCTGTATCAAATTTTCATGCCTCCGAGTTATACGAGGAGGTCAGGCAAAACATATTTTTGCTGCCTCTTTTCCAAGCGAAAGTATCAAAAACCAGAGGAATGTGAGCGAGTTCGCTTCGACCTGCATGCGAGAACGTTCGCATGCTCGCGTTCAGGTCACTCGCATGTCTCTGTTTTTGGGACTTCCGAAAATCTTGATTTTCGAAAGGTTTAAATAATATTAAATCAAACATTGCTATATCTGCTAATGATACAGTGCCTAAGCACTTGTCATTAGCGGGTTTTTCTGAATATTTCTTTGAGTTCATTTTTTATATCAGGATTTTTTATAATAATAAACTGGCTGCAATCATAGCCCCTAAAGCAGCCTCTCGCAAACAAATCAGCTACTATGATTCTATTAGTTGGGTACTCTCTTTCCTTTCTGATGTATATATCGTCTCTTGTAATATTTAGCAATCTGCAAATAGTGTCGGCAGCAAAGCCAAGTGTTTTGAAGTCATATTCCCTATCCATATGCAAGAGAATTACCTTGTCTTCGATTTGCTCTAATGCCTTTTTACATGCTATTCCATACAATCTTCCAAACCAATTTGGATGCTGGTACAACATGCTTTTCCATTCTCCGTATTTGTTGTTTTGAACAATAACAATAGAAACCTTGATAGAGTATTTTCTAGCTAATTCAGTAGCTATTGAGAAATATTTTTGATTGAGTTCTCGTTTTATTTTTCTAAGTTTAAGTTCATTAAGTAGTCTAACAAAATTTACATCCTCTTTACTTCCAACTACTGAAATTATGCTTCTGTTCTCTCCAAATCTTCCACTGCAATTTTGTCCGTAAAACATTTTCAAGCTTTTATGCCTCTTTTCTTCTTAACTCTGTCATAAATTGTCCATATTGTCCTGTCATCAAGATGCAGCATTAATGCAACTTCATGATTTGTGTAATCCAAATCCTTGATAAAGCCAACAACGCTTTCCAAAGTTGAAAATTGTCGGTTTGATAAAGCAGAAACAGGAATCAAAATATCTCTTGAAACTGCACCAAAAGAAGAGGGCATTTTCTTAATGGCATTATGGTAAGTTGCCCATATCGTCTTGTTGCTTCTGTTCAGTAATTTTCCAATCTTTGAGAACTTTAGCTTTTGCTCTTCTTTTAAGTACTTAACAATAGCTTCAAGCGAGCTTAAAACATCATTAGCAAAAACACCAATTGAAATGCTAATCTCTCTTTTGCCGAAAATTTCCTGCTCATTTACATTATGAAATTTTTTTAACTCATCTATAAAATAAGAAATAAGCTCAATCTTGTCTTCTTTTGAAAGGTCTTTAAACTTAGAAATGATAGTATCTATGTCTGTTTCATCATTCTTTTTTCTTAACGATGGGGAGTACATTTAGCTAGTTCATCTGTCAAAGATTACATAAGTAAGATTGCCCCCAACAAGATTATAGAAATCAGAAGAATAATTATTTTTAATCCTTGTATAGTCAAACATTTCATCGCCTCTTTTATCCTATTATGTAGGTAACATATATTTAAATTTTTCTGTTTTTTACGTATATATCAAAAAAAATTTGATGATTTTTGTATACTGATAATAAATAATCCTATTATATAAGAAAATAAATCCTATTTTATAAGTATTTATTCCTATCATATATTATATTAATCCTATTATATAAGTAAATACTAAAATAATTCCTATTATCTAGAATGAATTTCTTATTATTTAAGTAAAATTCTTAATATATAAGTTTAGATTTCTTATTAAAACAGTAAACTATCTTATTATATAAGAAAATATATTATTCGGCTCACAAAAACGGTATTGGTTAATCTGTGGCTGTTAAATCTCGGCTGGTAACTATCGGCTGTTATTTAGACTTTTTCGTGTTTTTATAACATTCTTTACATAACCATTCTCCCTTGTTTTTGTATTCTGTTATCTCTTTTGTAATATAACCTTCTTTATTACAGAATATTGCCTGTTTAATTCCACTATTTATAACCTCAACCATTTCGTCTTCTTTCTTTCCACATTTAGAACATTTTTTTAGTCCCATAATTATACCTCAATAAAAGAAAAAAAGAAAGTCTATTTAAGACTTTTCTCTAAAAGTTCTTTCCATAAATCGCTTTCGTTTATTCCCGCCCTCTTTGCTGGGGTTGTTTTAAGTTCTTGGTATTTTCTTACAAAATTATAGTAAGTCTTAAAGTTCTCGGCATACTGCTTTTCGTTTCCTTTAAATCCCCTCATGGTCTTATCCCTTTGCCTAAAACTTTCGTGAAATCTCTCTATCACGTTGTTGTTGCTGTCATGCTGATTTAAGCTTACATATCTATAATGCGGTTTAGGGTTTTTATAAGTCATAAACTCTTTTCTTACAGCTTTCTCGTAACTGAAAGCCCCACTGTAACTATTGTCTTGGCTCTTTTTCCAGCTACGCTTTTGGCTTGTTGGAATGTTTCTCTTGCATCTTCATAAGTTCTTGTCGGGCTTTGGTTTGAAGCTAATAAAAATCTCGTTTCATTGTCAAGGACATTCCAAACATACGCTTCTTTTCCCTTGACTTTTATGAATTGCTCGTCAGCATTCCATAAATCAGAAACATTTGGCTTTAAATTTGCCACATGGTTGTTTATCTTTGTCATGTAGTCATTAACCCAGTTTATTATTGTAACATGGGTTACTTTCAAGCCAAATAACTGCTTCATGCTGTCTGCAATTCCACGATAGCTTACGCCTTTCATGTAAAGGTCTATTGAGGTTATAACACAATCAGAATTTCCTTTGATTTTGCTTACTGGCGAATTTACAAACCTCTTACCACAGTCTTGGCAGAGCCATTTCTGCTTTTTGCCCATTATTGTCTTTCGTGTGCCATCTTTCTTTATCTTGGCACTCTGGCAGAAAGGGCATGGGTTTGAAACGCTTACTTTGTGCTTGTATTCCTGCACTTTGAATTTTAGAGCAAAATAGGTTTTTAAAAATAAGATGTGCTTACATAAATTGCCCTCTTTGTTGTCAGGGCATTCGCAGGAATACCAACCATTATTTATGACAACTTTGTATTTTTTGTTTTTCTCTACTTGGCTTGGTATAAAGTATTCGTTAAAGCCGTTCTTTATCGGCTCAACGCCATTCTTCAACATATCTAAACTTCTTGCTTTCCTTGTTTCGTATTTTTTCTTTTCCATGATTAATCACCTTACTAATAGGTACCTATACTTATTTAAATACTTTTCGGTACCTACTACACTAATTGATTGTCTTTAAGTTGTAGGAACCAAAAAGTTTATATAGCAATAGGTACCTACAATATTAATGAGACTGCAAAAACAATTATCCAGAAAATCTGGTAACAAGGAATATGCAAAATGGGTTTTAGTAGTACCACCAGAAAAAATTACACAGCTTGGGTGGAAAGAAGGTACCGAATTAAAGGATGAGGTAGATAAAGAAGTTCTGAAAATTCGACCTATGACTAAAGAAGAACTAAACAAAGAAAAAGAGCAACCTATTTATCAAGAATTTAGAGATGCTATAGAAAATCTTCTAAAAAGACATCCATTAGGATTAACATGGACTGAAATTAAAGATAAAATGAATTTTCCACAACAAGCCCCAAATAACCAATGGGTCAAGAAATTAGAAGAAGGCATCGG
>JACPMP010000113.1 GCA_016185915.1 Candidatus Woesearchaeota archaeon | reverse complement strand
CTCTGCAATTCCAACATCAATTGTTCTATCAGGAAAATGCTTTTCAAATTTATTTAGTCCTGTGCCTCCCTTCATCGCAGCTGTAATTGCAACAATTCTTTTGTCTTCTTCAGCGATTCTTATTAACGCATTTGCAAAAGCATCTGTGTAGGTAATATTTGTTGTTGCCACATATTTCTGCCCATTTACAGGGTCAAAAGGTGACATCCCATGAAATTTGTCTATGTCCTTTTCTGCAAATGCATACCCTTTTCCTTTTTCTGTTTTTACGTGCAACAAAATAGGCCCTTTTAAATCCTTAACATTCTGCAATGCAGGTAAAAGCTCATCAAAATTGTGGCCGTCTATAGGGCCAAAATACTGGAATCCCATTGATTCAAAAAAAAGCCCTTGGGTTGCTATTGTCCTTAATCTTTCTTCTACTTTGCCTAACTTGCTTACGCCCTCTTCTCCAATGCCTATTTTCTTCAAGAAATTTGCAGTTTTCTTTCTCAACTCAAAATACCCAGGATGCAAAACCATTTTGTTCAGATAACTGGATATAGCACCAACATTTGGAGAAATGCTCATCCTGTTATCATTTAAAATAATCAAAATATCTGTCTTAGAAGCCCCTGAATTGTTTAAGCCCTCAAAAGCTAAGCCAGCTGTGATGGCACCATCACCTACAAGAGCAACAACCTTGTGTTCTTCTCCTTTGAAATCTCTTGCTTTTGCAATGCCAAGTGCTGCTGATACTGCAGTTGATGCATGCCCTGCACCAAACACATCATATTCTGACTCAAAAATATTGCAAAAGCCGCAGACGCCTTTGTACTGCCTTAAAGTATGAAAATTATCCTTTCTGCCTGTAACAAGCTTATGGGGATAGCTTTGATGCCCTGTATCTATGACAATTTTATCATAAGGCGTATTATAGGCATAGTGTACTGCAAGAGTCAATTCAACTGCCCCCAATGGACCGCCTAAATGTCCTCCATTTTTAGAAACTACTTCTATAATCTTCTGCCTTATTTCTTGGGCAAGAATTTTAAGCTGATTTCTGTTTAGAAGCTTTAAGTCTTTGGGCGAATTAACTCTATCAAGAACATGAATTTTCTCAACGTCTCTTTTATCTTGTAACTGATGAGCTTGCTCCACAAAGCACCCCAAGTATAAGTAGTTCTGTTTATGTTTATAAAGTTTTTCTATTATTAACAATAGTTAAGTTTATCGTATATGTAGAAATTGATAATGAAGAATTTGGAAGATTATTAAGCCAATATTAACTTTGAACTGGTATTCTGCCGAATAAAAAACCAAAAACATACCTTTTTAAATCCCCATATATTTCACTTCAATATTACCCGTCACACTGTTTCGACAGGAGGGCAAATTGGACAAAGAGCAAATTCAAGCTGCATTAGCAAAAGCAAAGGATATTTCTGAGAAAAGAAACTTCAAGCAGAGTTTTGACCTAATCATAAATCTAAAAGGGCTTGATTTAAAGAAGCAAGAGCACCAGATTGACACTTTCGTAACTTTGCCTCACTCAAGAGGAAAGAAGGTAAAAGTTTGCGCTTTAGTAGGAGCCGAGCTTGAAGAGCAAGCCAAGGGAATTTATGAGCATACTATCTTGTCTGACAGTTTTGACAATTACAAGGATAAGAAAGAAATCAAGAAGATTGCAAATAGCTTTGATTTTTTCATTGCCCAGGCAAATATAATGCCAAAAGTAGCAACTGTTTTTGGAAGGGTATTTGGGCCTAGAGGAAAGATGCCAAACCCAAAATCCGGATGCATTGTGCCGCCTAATGCAAACCTAAAGCCATTGCATGATAAACTGCAGCGAACCGTCAGAGCAAGCGTAAAAAGCGCTCCTTTAATTCAATGCGTTATTGGCGCAGAAGATATGAATGTCAATGACATAACTGAAAATGCTTTGACAGTCTATAACTCACTGCTTCAAGTTTTGCCGAACGAAAAGCACAACATAAAAAATATTTACATCAAGCTCACAATGGGAAAGCCAGTCAAAGTTGGAGAGAAACTTGAAGCAGTAAAAGAGGCAAAATAATAATAAGTTCGTGATTTTTGATTTTAATCAATGGAAAAAATGTTTAATGCGTTAAGACAGACAGAGAAAATTAACTTAAAACAAAAAAAGTGAAATCGCAAAAACATTTAGAAAAATCAAGATTTAAAAAACTCATTAACGATTAAGCATCAACTAAAAACCCAATAAAAAATAAGCCAAAATAAAATCAAAAATAAAAACTGAATAATAAATAAAATGGGGCAAATGTCAAAAGCGAGCGAGCTTCGCTCACATGCACCAGCGCATGTTGCGGATTATAAAAAGGAAATTGTAAGCAATTTGGCAAGTTTGATTAGTGAATATCCTATAATCGGTATTGTTAATATGGAGAATCTTCCAGCTCCCCAGCTGCAAGTCATGAGGGCTCAATTAAGAGGCAAATTTTTTATCACTATGACCAAAAAGAGACTCATAAAACTTGCTTTTGAGCAAACAAAATCAAAAAAAACGGAAATCGAAAAGCTTGAATCTTATTTGGGAGGAGAGCCTGCCTTAATATTTACAAAAGAAAACCCGTTTAGATTGAGCAAGACACTGCAAAAAAGCAAAAGCCCTTCTCCTGCCAAAGCTGGCCAGACAGCTCCAAGAGACATTGTTGTTAACAAAGGAGCAACATCATTTGCGCCGGGCCCGAT
>JACPMP010000112.1 GCA_016185915.1 Candidatus Woesearchaeota archaeon | reverse complement strand
TCTTGTGGAATTTATTGCCTGCATACCTTGCTCCAGTCTTTGGGACAATTCTTGGCTCTAGGGTAATGTAAGGCTGCAAGCCCATATCATCAACTTTTATTCCTTCTATGCCCCACCTGTTAAAAACTTTTATTTCAGACATTTTATTTTTGGATTTTTATTGAATTTTGTTTTTAATAGTCAGTTGTGAGCGAGTGAAACGAGTTCACTCGCATTCGACTGTTCAATCGTTATTGGAGTTTTTAATTGATTTAATTTTCAATTTTATTTTTAATATGTTTTATTTAATGTGAACTTTATATTATTTGTCATCTGCTTTTATCTCACATGGAGCATTAAATATTTTGCCATTAAAATTTAATCTTCAAAAATAATAAAAACATTATCAAATTCTTTACTTCCTTGCCTTTTCTATCCTGCCTTTTAATAACGCATCTAAGCTCTGGTCATTAACCTTTATAACCTGCCATCTGACACCAGGAATGTCGCCTTTTGATTTGCCCATCGCACCGCCTATGCATTCAATTATAACCTCATCATGCTCGTCTATCATTTTTGTTGCACCATCTCTTGGGCAGAACGCTGTTACTTGCCTGCCATTCTTAATCAATTGCACGCGAACGCACTTACGCATTCCGCTATTAGGTTGTTTTGCTTCTAACTGGACCTTTTCCAAAACAATGCCGCGCGCTTGTGACGCTCCGCCTAAGGGGTCTGAGCGCTCTTTTAAGCGCAAAACTCTCTTAATATAAGGGTGATAGTGCCATCTGCCCTTATTTCTTCTTTCTCTTAATTTCTTGCCTGCACTCAACCCGCGTGCTTTTTTTCCCATTGTAGTCTGGTATTTTTCGTTGATTTTTAAAGTTTTGTATGATGTTTATTGCTTTTCTATACAACCTTTACTTCTTTAGCATCAAAATATCTCTTTACAATATCTTTCAAATGATTTATGTTCTGATGCTCCCTTCCTATGAGCATCGCCTTTGTGCTTGTATCTTTTCCATGAATAGTTACAATTCCATTCTCAAACTTGATGTCCAATGCTTCAATGGGATAAATCATGTTTTTTACAAACTGCGAAATATCATTGCTGAATTCAATGAGCTTTATCTTTTTCTTCAATGAATTTTCAATTCTTTTTATGTTGATGCCCTTTTTGCCAATTGCTTTGCCCATTTCATTTTCTTCAATTACAAAAATAAGTTTTTCATTGGAAATGCAGTCTCTGACCTTAGCGCCAGTCATAGACTCAAAAAGTGTAATTAATTTCATCGAATCAGAATCATACTTAATCTTATTCACTTACTTGCACCTTTGAGTAATGCTAAAACAGAGATAGAAAATGGCTTCTTGCATATTACGCTTAGTTCATCATTTGGGTAATCCAGCTTATGAAATTCTGCACCGCTTAATCCTGCATAGTAGTTGATGTCCTTTTCCACACTAGCTGAGCAGTTTGAGCTTACTAAAACCTTCTGCACCTTGCCTAGCTTCAGGCTCTTTATAGCCCTCTCTGTGCCTATCACTACATTGCTGGATTTTAACATTTTTTTAATTTCGGCTGCATTTATTTTTCCTGTCATTTTCTTATTTTTTGATTATTCATTAATAATCACAACAGTTTACTTTCTTATTGCTGTGAATCCAAAAGTTGTTACGGATTGTTGAAATTTTTTATTGAAAATGTTTATTGAATTTCATTATTTTTAATGAATTTCATTAATGTTTAGTCGTCATTGAATTTTTTCATTGTTGATTTTTTTGTTTCTACATTAGTAAATTATGTTATTTCTTGTTAATGTGAAATTTATGTTTTTGTTTGATGTTTATTTTTAAATGAGTTTCCGCTAATGTTCAATCGTTATTGAGTTTTAGCAATGTTTAATTTTTGTGAAATCAGGGTATTTCATTATATTTTTTTGTCCTTCACAGCCCATAATGCTTTTACACCATTAAAATTTTTTATTAAACAATATTTTAAGATTTTTATTAAATTGTTTGTATTATCCTCTTCACATTAATAACCCCATTTTCTGACTTTGAAACATCAATGCCATCTTCGCCGTACTCGAACTGTATGACTTTTTTGGAAGCATCCCTGACAGTATTGTCGTATTCCACTTTCAAGTCCTGCATCGCATTTGCCAACCTTCTGTACAAATAACCGCTTTTCGGCGTTCTTAATGCAGTATCCATTAATGAATCTCGGCCTGTCATTGAGCCAAAGAAAAATTCTGCAGGAGTCAATCCATTTTTAAATCCGTTGCTAATAAAGCCGTGAGCTTCAGAACTCAAGTCACCTTTCTCAAAGTTGGATAAAGTCCTTTGCTCAAAGCCCTTTTCTATCCTTTTGCCCCTCATTGCCTGTTGACCTACACAAGCAGCCATCTGTGCTAAATTTAACAAATTGCCTCTTGCTCCGCTTTCAGCCATTATCATTGTATGGGTTCTTTTATCTGCATGAACTGCAACTGTCCTGCCTGTCTCGTTTCTGGCTTTGTTTAAGACCTCAAGTATCCTTAATTCCAATGTTTCCTGCATTGTTTTTCCAGGGAATGCCTCTAATTTGCCTTCTTTGAAATGTACGATTAAAGCATCTACCTCTTTTTTAGCTGCATCAAGGTCATCTCTTATCTTCATTTTTGCCGGCTCTGGAAGATCTGTGTCTGACAATGCAGCTGTAAAGCCCATTCTAAACAAGTATTCTATGCCAAGCCTAAAAATCTTGCCAAGAAAATCTATGCTGTAATCTTTGCCGTACTTCTGATGGATATTTCTCAACATCAAGCCTGATTCCTCTCCTAGCGAATTTCTATCCATCACTCCAGAAATAAGCTTGCCATCTTTTATTGCTACATGAGTATCTTTGTCGCATTTGTCCTTTGACCTATCACACAATCGGGAATGCCCAGAATAATTAAAATCGTCGGGCAGCAAAACGCTGAAAACTTCCTTGCCTGCCACAATTGTTTTTCTTGGCAGCTTTGAGAAATCTGTAATGCCCACTGCTGACAAAAAATCAATGGCATCTTCTCTTTTTATTGAGTTGTCTTTTGTCAAGGAATAGTTGCCGGATATTGCATCTTGAGTGCACCCAATTATGCTTAAGCCGTATCTCAATGAAATAAGCTGTGTTTGCACTTCCATCAAGATTTCTGCTTCTGCCCTTGACTCCTCTGTCTGCGGAATATGAAGATTCATTTCATCGCCATCAAAGTCGGCGTTGTAAGGAGTGCAGTTTCCAGTCAAAAATCCATTAGCAAAGAAATTATGTGTCTCTAAAGTTGTAGTCACATCACAAACAAATGGCACATAAGTTTCTTGTATATCTATTATTTTGTCATAAACAAAACCATTATTTATATCAGCATTTTTTCCAGCCCATTCTTCAAATCCAATGAAAATATTTGGCAATCCCGCTTTATATTTTCCATAAACCCAATTCTCAAGCATGCCAACACTAACATCAAGCCTTTTTGAAATTTCCTTGAATTTGTTGCCTGTTTTCCTCAATTCCCTAGTCAAATCGTATTTTTTATTCCTATTATTTACCTCTTTCTGTTTTGACAACATATACTGATAAGCCAATCTAGCTATATTATCTTTTTTATAATCGTAAATGTAACCTATTTTACCAAACAAATTTATTTTGCTCATCTCGTCATCGATTGAAGCAACTAATACTTTTGTTGAATATCCATCTTTCCTTTTATTGCCTTCCTCAATTTTGTTAAGTCTTAATTTTATATTAAATTTCTTAAGAATTGTAATTATATCATCTACAAATTTTTTGCCTGAATTTGAATTCTCATTTATTTTAGACAACTTAAAGACTAAACTTCTAAAATTGCTTTTAGAATTTTTTCTGATTTTTGGTGTGGACATTTCGCTTCCAAAATAACTTGCTAAAAATTCTCTTTGTATGTAGGGGGGAGAATTCACTAACCAGTCAGGGACCCCATAACTTAATTTTACTTTGTCACCGTTAGGTGCGCCTAAAGAAGAAAATAATATGCATAAAGGTTTGTGTCTAACTTCAAAATCATATCCACTGCCTTTTACATTTAAAACCTTGCCTTTTATAGTTTCTATTTTATTATCAACTGTCTTTATGTAAATTTTTCCTGCTTTGAATCCTAAACTTTCTATATCTTTTTGTATATTTTCTAAATCTTTTTTAGGGCCCCTAAATATCATTCTTCCTGTATCTTTCTTTAGTATAAAGGTTCCATCACCAAACAAATGACCCAAAAGCCTTGCAATTATCATAACTCTTTGGTCCATTAAATTTAAAGGGACTAATCTAAGTTCTTTAAGTACTTTCAATGTATGTTTCGTGTATGTTTCTTTGGGAGAATTTCTTAAAATGCCATCTTCTGTTACTAAATCTTTATCAACTTCTTCATAAACTGGAGCATCTAAAGGTCTTATTATGGCTAAATCTCCCTTTTTAATTTCTGATGCTTTTTTTATCGAGTTTTTGGTATAGAACGGATGGTCTCCTGTAGCAATTATACTTCTTCCACTTTCAGTTGTAATTTCATAACATTTAGCATCATACTCTTCTGGTTTTAGCCCCCAGAATTTCTTTAACTCAGTTTTTGTAATTCCTTTTTTATCATCGTAAGTTGCTAATTCTGATTCTTTCCAACAATTTTTTAGTTCATCTATTGGTCTTTGTACTCCGCTGCTTAATTGAACTAAGGTGTTTGGAGCAACACATACTCCTGGATTCAACCTTAACGTCTTACCAGGCAATACCTTAACGCGATGGCACATCATGCTCATTCTGTGCAACGAAGGCTGCCTGTTGAATATCGCAATGTCGCCATCCATTAAATGCCTCTCAACAATATAGCCAGGCTGTAATTCTTCCAAAGATGCCTCTTTGGTTTCTTCTGTAATTTTTTTCTTTTTGCCGTCAGGCCTTATTATGTAATTGGCGCCTGGATACTTATCAGGGCCCTTTTCGACAAAGGTTTTCAAGTACTGTATGTTCCATTCATTTACTCTTTCAGGCACTGTACGCTTGGTGGCAATAATAAATGGCACACCAACCTCGAAAAGCTCAAG
>JACPMP010000103.1 GCA_016185915.1 Candidatus Woesearchaeota archaeon | reverse complement strand
TTTTATATATTGGGTATCCTCTTTTTCTTTATTCATCTTTGGGTGCTCCACCACCCCCATCTTTGATGATTTTGGGGGTTTGGAGCCCCTCTTTTATTTATGTTTATCGAGAAAGGGTTTCTATGGGGCTATAAACAGAGATTCCGAAAGTTAGATAAACCACTAATTCAATAGTAAATTATGTGGGGTGATGGCTTGAGCCATATTCCCCACATCGATATGACAAGACATCATATCGAAAATGAGGTAAAATCCTTCTGGGATAAATGTTTTTTGAAAGTAGGAAGCAACACAATTTATTCAACGCTGGTTTTGGTAAGGCTGCTTCTTGAAGCAGCAAAACTACAATGTTCTATTAAAGAGGTGGCAGAAAATCCAGACAGCGACTCAGTCTTTAAGAGAATAGAGCACGCTACTCTGGATTTGATAAAAAAGGCATTTGAATTGCACATAAGAAAGCTGTTTCATACCACTGGGGACTACTTCAAAAGAGGCAAAGTAACTCTAGCTTTTGATGAAACTTATGAAGAATACTTTGGCAGGATGGAGAATGCTTGGATATGGGGCTACAAGCCCAAGAAAGGCTCAACAGGTTGCTTCAAATTCCTTGTATTATCTATTGTCAAAAACAATAGACGCTATGTGCTCGGAGCAGTGCCCGTTTACATAGGCTATAATAAAGAGCAAACAGTGATGGAAATGCTCAGGTTTGCTGAGCAGTTTGTCAAAATAAAAGCAGTGCTGTTCGATAAGGGATTCTACAGCGCAAAGGTTGTAAAAGAGCTTGAAAGCAGGAAAGTTGGTTATGTGATTCTTGTTCCGAAGAACAAGAAAACCAAGAAATATCTTGAGCAGAAAGGCAACACTTTCGAGCATATAATGAAGACGAGAGATAAGTATAACAAGTACGAGCTAAAGTTCAAAGTAAAAGTAGCAAGAGATGTCTATGAATACGACTGGATAATTCTTACAAACCTTGACTACAGAAACACAACGCAGCTGGTTAATCTGTACAAAAAAAGATGGAATATAGAAAACATTTTTAGAATAACAGATAAGATAAGGATAAGAACAAACTCCACTGATATTGTGGCTAAAACGCTGCTGTTTGTGATTGCTTTGGTGCTGTATAATCTATGGCAGTGGTTTAGACTAGAGATTGAAGGAATAACATTGAGAAAATTTACCAAGTTTGTATTGGAGCTTCTTGAGAAAAGAATTGCGGTGGATAAACCACCGCCTTTAACGTCAAGGAAAGTAAGCGGTGTTTTGTTATCTGCTAGTTAGCAGATTTTATTTTTTGATTATTTTTATAAGTCATTGGAATAGTCAAATGGATTTTTTTAGTTAATGTTCTATCGCTATTGTGTTTTTGATTTTGAATTATTGATTTTTCCTTTGTTTGTTCTGATTACTTTCGGAATCTCTAATAAAGGCGATAGATTTAAATAAGGTGGTAACTTATACAGAATAAAAAAGAGAATTTCAAATTGATTTTAGTTTAGTTATTGCTATGTAGGGTTCTCACTGTCAAAAACTAATAAGAAGAAAAATGACTGCAACAATAGAGGAACAAGAGTTAGTGGATGAAGCTCGAAGGGTAGGAAGAACTATAAAATTAATTAATGAATTATCAGGCGTAGGCGTATCCACCGGCGTACCTGTTTTTTATGGGCCTTCGAGGCATTTAGTTGCTCGCACTGAACCAGGTTCAATTGTGGCCAAGTTTTATAAACATGGTGATAGGAGAAGAACAGAACTCCGAAATCTTGCAACATTTAACGAAATTAAGGCTGCTAGAACTCCGTTGTATAGGGAAGTTAATAGGGAGGTCGGAGGTGCGGATGTACCATACTTAGGTTTACCTCGAACAGATCCAGAGATATTGGACTTGAGCAGCGAGTCAACTACTAAGGGACAAAATGGTACAGCCATATCGGTTTGGACTGCAATTCCCGGTGAGCAACTGTATGCTAAAATGATCAAGGGTGTTGCTACATTTAAAGATTTCTTATTAGTAGCCGCTCAAATTGCAAGAATCCAGCAAGAGGGAAAAAACGCTAAAGAAAGGTTGAACTTAGAAGATGTTGTATGGAAAGCAAGACCGCAAACAACTTATTTTTTAACTAGGTTTCGAGAAGACTACTTAGATCCATTGATGAGGAATAGTGGAATTCAAATACAACCTTCAATACAAGATGAGATGACATTACATTGGGAAACTTTGGTCGCATCAAACTTAGTTAGAGCCCACCGCGAGGGATTTACTGGTTTCTATTATGACGGCAATCCAAAAAATCATATTTTGGATTCTGCTCAAGGAACCGTTGTTAGTTTTGACTTGGAAGATAGGGTAATAGCTCCAGTTCAATTAAGTTTAGCAAGCTTGATGTCGTTTGGTGTTAATAAAGACGGAAGGCCCTATTTAAGTAATGATGACCAACTGAAAATTTTGAATAGGTACCTGCTGGAAATAGAATTTACCAATGCAATGATTCAAGGAGCTGAAGAAAAGGCAAAAAGAATAGCTAAATATGTTTCAGAAATGCATGCTGGTGGAAATTATGACTTATCAAGTCAAGATGAATTCTTTAGGTTTATGCCAGAAAACAGCGTGGAAAAAGGCAGAGAGCGAATGGAAAAATTTGTAGCGACATGGTCATACGCCCAACTTGAAAGGCATTTAGCATGGTTAGCTCATAAGTCTAAATTCAGGGCAGTGGGTGGGATTTTGTTGAGTGAAGGTTTTAAATTTGAAATTGAAAACCCTGTCCAACAAAACGCAATTGAGCAGAGAGAACATCTGAACAGAATTATTGAACTCCTTGGGCAGTTGAAAGAAACACCGTCAAGAAATGGTCGCTATGCTCAAGTTGCAGCAGGGAGATTGTACGACATATTCCGAGAACTTGCAGTTAATCCATACTTCTCTTCAAAATGATTATAGCGCATTAATCATCAAAGGTCCATTTAAATCGAAAATATTTTTAAGAATAATATTTAAGTAAAGAACTATTGGTACTTCCGCTTTTGTTACATTTTTAGTTAATTGTAATATTGAATTATCTATTTTCTCCTTTCTAATAAAAAAGTTTTCCATATCTTTCAAATTAAAATCGTAAAAAAGTTTATAAATATCATTCAATAAAAAATTTATTTCGGACAAGACTTCTGTAACTGATTTGCTAATTTTTAATTTATTTTGAGAAATATATTTACATAAGTCTCTATAACCATCTCCAATCTTTTCCAAAATTTCAATAATTGTAAAGCCAGCTCCCACATGTTTGAAATAACCTTCTTTTTTATTGATAGCTCTTCTGCAGTAATCGGTTAATTTGTTTATTGTTATATCTCTAAAAATAAGATTTTTTAAAATATCAGTATTCTTTGTTTTCAAAGCATCTAAACATTCGTTAGATGTAGAAATTAAGAAAATAAATGTTCTTCTTAGCATAGAACTAAATTCTGAATGGTCTATATTTGATACTTGCTTTGCAATAATATATTCTCTACCTTCTTCAACAATTTCAAAACCAATAAGCTCTTGATTAATTGTAGATTGAATAATTTCTAATTCTGAATGTTTTTCAAACGTAATTTTTATCTCGTCATAACCAGCCTTATATAGAGAAGACAAGGCTCTATGAATTAGCAATTCTTTTCCCTTAAAATCTATCTCAGTTTTGCTTGATGAAATATCATTGTAAGTTGTTATAATGAGATTACCTCCTTTTTCCTCCACTTCAATCTCATCCCCTTTTTTAACCCCATACTTCTGGCTCCATTTTCTTGGCAATGAGATTAGCTGTGTAGAATTAGCTATTTGTATTACTTTTCTTTTCAATCAAAACACCCCCTATTATAAATTTTATAAGTTATCCTATATTGTTATATAAAAACCCCTTGGTCTTTGTAGTTTAATGATGGATTTTAAGCATATATATAAATTTTTCTTTTTTATATAAAGTTTATAGCATTTATAAATTTTAAGCATAAATTATATAAAAATAGCAACGTTACATAAGTTATTTGGAAAGAGATTGTTAAAAAAAGAGAAGAAGCTAAATAAAAGTATGGAGAGAGATAAAAATGAACAGAAGAGATTTGATAAGATTTGTGGATTTAAAAGAGTTGGAGAAAAGGGAGAAAGAGGGCAGTTCTAGCTTCTTCGACCGCTTGGATATTATAGATTTTAGGGATGATTTGAAGCACAAATAAATGCTTACATAAGTTTAATTTAAAATATGATTTTTCTCAATAGGTTTAGTATTTGATTTTACTAATTTTTTATATAAATTATAAATTTTCATTCAAAATGCGAAACATTTATATAAAACAAACTTCATACAAATACTGTGGGGGTTTTATGACAGAAGCGATGCATAATTGTGCTATAGCTGCCGTTTATATCAAGGAAAACGGCGATTCAGCTAATCGTGCTTTGTTTTATCTCTATAAGCTCCTTCTCAACCAGCAAAATCGCGGCCAGTTAAGCGCTGGTGTAACAACCTTTAATCCTTCCCGAATGCAAATACTGGACACATACAAAGAACTTGGTCCTGTGAATGAGGTATTTAAGACAAGTGATAGGGAGCAGTCTTTGGAAATCTTTAAGAGATACGCAGGCAACAAAGGCATCGGACATGTCAGATACGCAACATCTGGCAGCGAAGCAAGAAACTTAGCCCAGCCATTTGAAAGACATCACGGCAGAAAGTGGAAGTGGTTTTCATTCTGCTTTAATGGAAATCTTGCAAATTACGCAGAGCTTAAACAACATCTTATGGAAAAGGCTGATTATCACATTATTTACAACACTGACACAGAAATCTTAATGCATTACATCTCAAGAGAACTCAAGGGTTCAACAAGACCAAATCTTGTTAAAGTCTTCACAAGGTTGGCACAAAAGATTGATGGATGCTTTAACATTGCTTTTATCAATGGCTTTGGTGAAATGATAATTCTTCGTGATCCTTATGGCTTCAGGCCGGTTGTTTATGGCTGGAAAGATGACATGTTTCTTGCTGCTTCTGAATCAAATGCTTTGATTAACTGCGGTGTGACAGATTACAAGCATTTAGAACCTGGACATTTGATTTACATAAGAAATGGGCATGTTGAGGTTAAAAAATATGCTGAAAGCCCAAGAAAGGCGCATTGCATGTTTGAGTGGGTATATTTTGCAAATGTAAGCTCTGTTTTGAATAACCAGTCTGTGTATATAACAAGAACAAATCTTGGAAAAGAACTGGCAAAGCAGGAAACCGAAAAAATTGATGAAAAT